>CAYRZA010000001.1:0-9840 GCA_964428675.1 uncultured Desulfurococcales archaeon
TACTGTGTAGACATGGTCTGCTCTAGCGGTATGATGAGCGTGATAAACGCGGTTCAGATGATCAAGAGCGGGGACGCGGATATAGTCGTAGCCGGTGGGATGGAGAGCATGAGCAAGGCGAAGCTCGCAGTGGACAGCGAGGTCAGGTGGGGAATAAAGATGCTGTTCGGGAAGAGCTTAAGCTTCGTTGACACCATGCTGATGGACGGCCTCACTGACCCGCTCAATATGAAGTTAATGGGACAAGAGGCCGACATGGTGGCTAAGGCCCATAACATAACCAGGAAGGAGCTCGACGAGGTAGCCTATATGAGCCACAAGAGGGCCGCAGAGGCGACAGATAAGGGATACTTCCTGAAGGAGATAGTCCCAGTGCAACTGCCTGACGGGAAGGTTATGACACAAGACGAGGGAATAAGGAGGGACACGAGCCCCGAAAAGCTAGCCGCCTTAAAGCCGGCTTTCTCCCCTGACGGTCTTCACACCGCCGGTAACTCGTCTCAGATCTCAGACGGTGCGGCCGCAATGGTAATAATGAGCGAGAGAGCGGTTAAGGAATACGGGGTTGAGCCCATAGCGAGGATTTTGGGCTACAGCTGGGCTGGAATAGAGAGTTGGAGGTTCACGGAGGCGCCTATACCGGCGATAAAGAAGCTGTTAGAGAAGCTAAAACTGTCGGTCGACAAAGTGGACTTCTTCGAGAACAACGAGGCCTTCGCGGTTAACAGTGTTCTAGTCAACAGGTACTTGGGCATTCCTTACGATAGGCTAAACGTGTTTGGAGGCGCCATAGCCCTAGGTCATCCTATAGGTGCGAGCGGTGCGAGGATTATTGTGACGCTGCTCAACGTGCTTTCAACCATGAAGGGGACATTAGGAATAGCGAGCCTATGCCACGGAACCGGAGGTGCTACTGCTGTCGCCGTGGAGTTGTTAAGACCTCTTTAACTTTTTAGGACTTAGGCCGTATAAGGTCTACGGTCGGTGATAAGTTAGTTGCCAAAGAAAAAGGTCGAAACGGGAACGTCGAGGGAGTTAAGGAAGCCTGAGCCGTACGAAGTAATATGCGTAGTCAAGAAACTGTTGGGCGCTGAGCACGCGCACGTGGTTTGCCTTGACGGTAAGGAAAGGACAGGAAGGATCCCAGGCAAGTTGAAGAAAAGGATGTGGATTAAGGAGGGCGATGTAGTGATAGCTCAGCCCTGGGACTTCCAGCCGACTAAGTGCGATATTGTTTATAGATATGAAGACTCTGAAGTGAGGAGGCTCGTAGAGGAAGGTATAGTGTCACAAGAAATAATAGACCAGCTGAGAGGTTAAAGCTTGGAGAGGAAAAGGAAAGAGGAGAAGAGGATTAAGGATGAAGACCTGTTTAAGGTCGTAGACAGTACAATAGACGCGAAGACGTACCTGAACATTATTCAGGTCAGTAGGAGGTTGAAGATAACGAGTATATATGGTGCCATTTCTTCGGGTAAGGAGGCAAAGGTTTACCCTGCGAAGACCTACGACGGCAAGTGGATAGCCCTGAAGATCTATTACGTTTCGACCGCCCAGAGCAAGAGGGCGTTAGAGAGATACACCATTGGCGATCCCAGGTTCGAAGGGGTCAAGATCTCTAACACGAGACAACTAATATCGACATGGGCGAGGAAGGAGTACGCTAATTTAGAGAAGATGTTTAGCAACGGCGTGAGAGTACCTCAGCCTTACCTAGTTTTTGAGAACGTTTTAGCCATGCAGTTCATTGGGGAGGACGGCGTTAGGGCTCCGTTGCTTAGGGAACTGCCGGACGACGAAATAAGCGAGGAACTCTATAAAGATTTAATGAATCAACTTAAGGTCATGGTTCAGAAGGCGCAGCTGGTCCACGGCGACTTGAGCGAATATAACGTAATGGTCCACCAAGGCCTCCCCTACATAATTGACGTAAGTCAGGCCGTTAGTGTCAAGCACGAGAACGCTAAGCAACTCCTCGAAAGGGACATAACTAATCTCATAAGGTTCTTCTCCTCAAAGGGCGTAGAGACCGAAGATCCTAGCACAGTTTTAAGTGATATTTGGATTTGGGATTAGGGATCTCAATGTTTTACGTTTCTGTTCCCGACGATAAGCTTGAGGCAGCGAAGGACTTAGCCAAGAAAATAGGCCAAAACCTCGGCATAAACGTGACTATTGACGAGAAGACTAAGTCCATCAGGATAACTCCAGGTCAGGGTGACGTTTATACAGCATATAAAGTAGTCAACGTGTTCAAAGCCCTCGGTCTGGGATTCAGCGAGGATGACGCAATGAAGCTCCTATCTGACGACTACTCATTGGCGGTGGTGGACTTGAGGAACTACGCGAGGAACGAAGAGGACTACAGGAGGATAAAGGGCAGGATAATTGGGGAGAACGGTAAGACGAAGAGGGCGATCCAAGAGTACACAGGAGTAAAGATAATGATTGGGGAGAAAGAGGTCGCGATAATCGGCAGGGTAGAGCAGGTCGAGATAGCGAAGAGGGCAATAGAAATGCTCGCTGAGGGGAAGGAGCATTCCACCGTTTACAAGTTCCTCGACAGGTCGGAGGCCGAGCTGAGGTTCAGGGGCTGAGATCTATTGGATACTTCTCTATTAGCTGTTTATATTGCGTTAGAACTCTTCTATAGTTCATCAGGATCTTGAGGTTATGTTCATCTCTAACAAATTCCAGAAGTTCTTCCTCATTCCCTTCATATAGCTTCTTGAAGAACTGAAGGAGAACCCTCTTCGGCTCGCTCAGGATTTCCTCAGTTAAGTAAAGCTTCGGTTCCGGCTTCATTACTAAGGTCGCGTGTATGCCGTTCAATGCCGCTATCATGGCCAGCTTGAAAGCGCTATATTCCCTCGTGGGGGACTTACTCGTCGCCTTAACTTCTATGTAGTATTTCTCACCGTCCTTGTAAGCCTCGAAGTCATGCGTGGGTTTGTCAACGAACACGATGTTCTGGAAGTTCAGGCTCGTCAGGACCCTTATCGCTTTGTGCTCCATCGCGTAGCCTAATAATATACCCTTTGCCCTCTCTAGGGCGAACTCGAGGTCCTCATCTGTTAAGTCATACTCTCTTTTGAGCTCCTCTAGGATCCCCACCGCACCTATGTAATTGAAGTCGCTTATAAATCAACACTTTATCTTTAGGCCCCCGAGCTTTTCCTTTCCCTCCTTCCTTATTCTCGTAACGTCGTCACTCTTCACGGTTCCTCTTTCGCTATATATGCGGAACAGCTCCATTTCTAGGTCGTACTCCGTGAAGATCCCGAGGGAGTTCATTCTCACTCTGGCCTCCTCTAGATCTTCGGCAGTTTTTATTGCATCAAAAAGGGGAGAAGTGCTGGCGACCACGGAGGGCTTCAGGAAGAACATAACCGCAGTCAACGGGCTAACCTTTACCCTCCTTAACCCATTCCTTATCTCTACATCACCGCTTAGGCCTCTGAACGCCATCCAGGGCAATTTAGAAGCCTCAGTCTCTACGTTTTCAAGTACCTTCGACACAACCTGATAGGACTCGACGTCGTAGCCCTTGATGTCTATCAAACCTCCCTTAGACGCGATTTCGGAAATCCTGTTAAGCAAATAGTTAGGGTCAAGCTCTCCATCGGAGCCCAGGCCTATTACTCCCAGTTCTACGTTATGCCCCTTCCTTTCGAGCCTTTCCAAAACAGAGAGCATGATGAAGTCTATTAGGGGACTTCCGAGTCCCTCCTCACAACCCTTCGCTAATACGTCCCCACCCGCGTCGACTCCCACAATCAGGTCTATACCCTCTTTTTTCACGAATTCCTCAAGCTCGTCTGTGAGCTTCGTTGGGGCGTACCTGATGCATATGCCAAGGCCCTTGATGCCTAGCACGCCCGCTATTTTGGCCAGCTGAGGGACGACTTTTATCGCCTTTGGTCCTCTTACGGCTTCGGTGTCTTTGTTCACCCAGAAAAGGGACTCGGAGACGGGTTCATAGTTAACCAGGTCTTCCCTGCATATGGGTCCTGGATAGGGATCAACTACGTATCTTTCCCAAACGACCGAGCCCAAAATTACTTGGATCCCCATCCGCTCTAGATAAATCTTAGGCAAGATGCCTGATACTGCGTCTCCTCCTCCCCCAATGCCAATAACAAGTGCCCTTTTCCCCATAAAAGCAGCACCCCCAACAATAAGCACTTCCTTTTTCCGACTAATTACTCTGAGTATTACTAATGGCTGGAGGACAGGCTGTTCAGTATTATGCCTAGCCTCCATTTAAGGAATGCCCAACAAGTGATGGACTCGATGATAGACGTAGAAACATTACCTGAAGTTAGCCTTAGTTACTCCGACGAGATCGTTTACGGTGAGGCCCTAGCCCACGTCATTTCGGCAGCTTCCGTTCTAAAGGGCTTAGGAGAATATGACGAAGAGGCGAAGGAGGTAGTCCTGAAGTATTTCGACATGTGGTTGAACACGATCAAGCCCATAATGTACAAGAACGGGATGGCAGAGGTCATAGGTAGCAAACTGAGGGGAGGTCTAGTTGAGTTGTTCAACTCAATCACTGAGGACGAGCTTGGCGACCTCTTGTCCAGCATAACTGACCTGAAGAACTCTGAGAACTTCGACATGAACGACGTGAAGGAGCTCCTGTACTATACCGCTAAGCTCCTCGAAGGAATGGGAGTATCACTTTACGATTTGAAGGACTATCTAATCTACGACGACCCTAGGCTTCTACTTGAAGGAATAGCAGCCACAGTTGCTCTCACTCTGGGGATAATCTTGATGAGGGAATGAAAGTGCAGTCCTCAATAACTGTGACCGCTGAGAAACTGGTCGACATAGCTGCGAGAGTGTGCTCAAGGATTCACGTAAGTGACGAGGAGTTCGAGAAGGCAGTAGGCCTAGGAATGCTCAACGTCGCAAAGGCGAGTGTTTACTCCATTGCTAACGTTGTTACGAGGGAGGTCAACGGCATACTTTACTGCAACCTGTGCGGAAAAGGTCCTTTCACTAAGAAAGGATTGTTCCTTCATCTCATAAGGCTTCACAGAAACGACATTAAGGCCCTTTTAGAGGAGGACCTTAGGGCCAGGATAAGGAACCTTAAAGGGACATGAGAGCTCTATCTAGGTCTTCCATAAGGTCGTTTACGTCCTCTATCCCAACCGAGAGTCTGATTAGCCCCTCACTTATTCCGGCCATTTTCGCTTCTTCTGAAGTGAGGCTCCTGTGACTCATTGTTAGTGGATGCGATATAGTGGAGTTAACGCCTCCTAAGGTCTGGGCCCTTAGAATCACCTTTAAATTATTAATGAACTTATACACCTCTTCCCTACCACCCTTGATTTCGAAGCTCAGGACTCCCCCGTAACCCCTCAGTATCCTCGAAGCGAGCTTATAGTCCTCATGCGTCGGAAGGCCTGGATAATAGACCCTCTTTACCTTAGGATGCTCCGAAAGGAACTCAGCTATGGCGATGGCGTTCCTCTGAATGGCATCCATTCTGATCTTCAGGGTCTTGAAGCCCCGAATAACGAGGTAAGCTGCGTGCGGGTCAAGCGACGTTCCCAACGTTCTCCTGCTCATATCGACCTTCTCTAAAAGTTCCTTCCTCCCGGCCGCGAGGCCTGCAATCACGTCGTTGTGCCCTGCTATGAACTTCGACGCGCTGTGCACAACAATGTCGGCCCCCAAAGCTATTGGGTTAACGTTGACTGGGGTAGCGAACGTGTTGTCGACTATTACGAGGGCTCCCGACTCCTTCGCCACTTTGCTTATCTCCTCAACGTCTAAAACCCTCAGGAGTGGGTTCGAAATGCTCTCAATAAAGACTAAGTCGTACTTGTTCCCCTTCAGCGTTTCTACTATGCTTTGTGTTCCGGGGGGTACGACGTCCGTTCTGACCCCGAACTTACCTAAGAAGTCCTTGAAGAACCTCAGGGTCCTAGCGAAGACGTCGGCGTGGATCAGAACCCTGTCGCCTGGCTTGAGGAACGTGAAGGCCACTGACGAAATGGCCGCCATGCCAGAGGAAAACGAGACTCCCATCTCGGCCTTCTCTGCCTCAGCTATTTTCCTGTTCAACTCCTCAACAGTTGGGTTGAGCTCCCTGGAGTATCTGTACTTCTCGCCTTGGGGAAACTCAAAGGCCGCAGTCTGATAAATGGGCGTCGTTATGGCTCCCGTCTTCTCGTCTACCGTTTCCCCGACGTACTTAGTCGCTTCCCTCAACTCTCACGCCGTTTGATACTCTTGCAAATTTAACTTTGCACCTAATTCCATAGGCTTCGCACACGCGAAGTCCGTCCTTCACTAGGCCGTCCTTGTCGGTCTTTTCATCTATAAAGACCACAACAGTGGGCCCTGCGCCGCTCACGCATGCACCAATGGCGTTGTGTTCGATCGCCTTCCTCTTGAGGTCAGGGTAAAAGGGAAATAGGGGGAGCCTAGCCCTTTCTACGATTTCGTCGTTCAATCCTAACCTTATTAGCTCCCTATCGCCTTTCATTAGGCCAATAAGCAGAGAGGAGACGAACCTCAAGTTGGCGACCATTTTGCTCAAAGTCTCGACTTTAGGCACGAGCTCCCTGGCCTTCTTAGTCTTTCCTTCAATGTTCAGCTCGGGTATAAAGAGCGCGAACTCCAATTCGTAGTTCACGGGCACCCGAACTACCTTTATGGGGTCGTGAGACACTACAGCGACGAACCCTCCGTATACGCTCGCCGCGACGTTGTCGGGATGGGGAGCCCCAGCTGCTGCCTCCTCGCCATACGAGGCGAACCTCACTAGTTCGTCCATTGATAGGCCTAGCCTCAGGGCCTCGTTAACGCCGAAGACCGCTCCAGCGGCGGAGGCCCCGCTAGATCCTAGGCCTAACCCCGCAGGTACGCCTTTCACTACCTTTAGCTTCACCCTAGCCTTAACGCCCAGCTCCTTCAGCATCCTGAGCACCGCATAGGACGCGCTGTTCTTTTCAACTACTTGAGGGGAGAGTTCCGAGACAATTGTGACCTCGAGGTCGGAGGAGCTCGTCGCTTCTACCTCTACGACGTCAAAGAAAGCGTCGTGTGCGACAGCAAGAACGTCATAGCCTGAACCTAAATTAGCGGAGCTCGAGGGCGATAAAACCCTCATTGCCCGAAGAAAACTAACCTATCTTAAAAGTTTACATAGAGATTAGTTCCGCCTTCGACAGTTCCTCGAGGATTTGGACTACCGGACCGCTGACTTCGTCTTCCTTCAGGTTCGCAGCCCTGCTTATTTCGGTCACTATGTCTTGAACGGTTCTATTACCGTCGCACATCTCCCAGACGTAGTACGCTATGGCCGCGACTTGGTATATCCTCTCCTCGTCGAGCTTTATTACGTAGCTGTCCTGGTCTTCCAGATGGTCTATTACTTGCCCCTTCTTCAGGGGCTTTACCTGTTTGACCTCTTCGTATTTCATTCCTCGTCCTCCTCTCTGGGTTGCCTTCTCCTGCCGAACCTTCCTCTATTTGACGTGTTGAAAGGCCTTTCAGGTGCCGTAGGCTCGTTCGTTGGTATTTGATCAGCGGGCGGTGCCATGCCGTCGTCTAACTCGGTTATGGTAGACCTGCTTCCAGCGTTCAGCTGAACCTTGCCCTTATATGCCGTCGTCCATGCGTTATCTATCTTAATCACCATGCCCTCTTTGACCTTCCCTGCTAAATTGCCCCAGAGGGTCAACTTAGTCCTTCCAGAGTCGTCACCAACTACAGCCTCGCTTATTGTTCGGACCCCGTTCTTCGTGCGTATAGTTTTCGGCTCTCCTGCTTCTAAAACTCTTACGGTTACACTTATACCTTCTAGATTTGGTTTTAAATTACCTATTTTTTCGGGTACGGACATTCCGATTCGACTCGATCTATTTGTCTATTACATGTTGGAAGAGCAGTATAAAAATATGTGTATATATAGCTTTCTCGAATAGTCTTAAGTAACATTATGTAATTTTTTAACCAAAACGTGACAGAGAAGGTTAGGTAACCCTCCCTTGGTTTAAGAAAACAATTGTTTATTAAGAGGCAAGGCGTAGAAACTCTTGAGCCCTAGTGTCCGACGAGAGTTCTATCCTAGCCTTACCCAAGAGATACGTAGAGGCCCTCGAAGCGCCCTTTGTGGGAAGAGAGGAGGAGGCAAAAGTCATAACCTTAGCCCTCATGACGAAAGAACACGTAATACTCATAGGCGAACCAGGAACGGCGAAGTCGGCCCTCGTTAGGAGGGCAGCGGAGCTGCTTAACGCGAAGTTCTTCATGTACTTATTGACGAAATACACCGAGCCCGCGGAGCTCTTCGGAGCGCTAGACATTAACGCGCTCAGGCAAGGAATTTACAGGAGGATTACGAAAGACAAGTTGCCGGAAAGCGAAATAGCGTTCCTTGACGAGATATTCAACGCGAACTCCGCGATTCTAAATGCGTTACTCTCACTTCTAAACGAGAGGGTCATTTACGACGGCTATAACGTGATAAAGACTCCCTTGAGAACGCTGATAGCGGCAAGCAACAAGGTCCCCGACGAGCCCGAGCTTGAGGCCCTTTACGATAGGTTGCTAATGCGGCACTTCACTAAGCCAATAGGAGAGGAGCACTGGAGCGAATTGCTAGAAGCGTCATGGGCACTCGAGTTTACGAGCAAATGGGTAGTTAAGGAACCCATAATGACGATAAGCGATCTTGACACGATCTACTCCTACTTGCCAAAGGTTGACACTACAGCGGTGAAGTCGAAGTTACTGAAGCTCTTCATGATGCTTGAGGAGAAGGGGATTCACCTAACTGATAGAAGGAAGGGGAAAGTCCTGAAACTGATAGCCGCTCACGCCATGCTGAACGGCAGGCTAAAGGCCTCAGAAGAGGACCTTATAGTACTAAAGTACATAGCGCCGAGGGAGCTTGACGACTTCGAAAAAGTATCCGCTTTGCTGTCAGAGGAGCTTAAGACGCCGATAAAGTACATGAAGGAATTGAACGAGATATTGGCCAACGTTAGGGAGTCCGCTAGATTTGTCGAGACTGCTCAGGACAACGACCCCAGGCTAATAGAGCTGATAAGGTCGTTCAAGGTCGCCAGGGACAGGGTGATTTCACTGGGCAAGGAGTCAGGAGACGAGAAGGTCGAAAAATACGCACTAGAAGTGGCGTCAGAAATAGATAATCTACTGGAGAAGATAGCTAAAAAGCTGGGGATATTGTCATGAGCCGAGAGGGCGTCCTGAGGGGAGTGAATTACTCGGATCCAGTGGTCGAGTATAGGGGCGAAAGGATTAAGTCTATTCTATCTAAGCTTATGTCCAGAGAGGTCAACATAAAGCGCACCTTCCTGACAGATGTATATTACGTTCATTACCTACCGTTTCCGATCCTAAAGCTGAGGGATGAGGTAGACTCGGGCCAAGAGGTCGAGTACACCCTCATCGAGTCCATGTTCTCAAGCGAATTGCTGACTAAGAACAGGAACTATTCGATGACGAACTCCACCCTAAGCCTGGCCCTAACGGTGAGCTACGTCCAGGCCCTAATAGAAGAACTGGAAAGGATGGCCAAAACGTCTCAGAGCCAGGACGATAGGGAAGCAGCTGAGCACATACTGAGTGCTCTTCAAGAAGGTCAGGGGAACCAGACGCAGACGGGAAATAAGGAGTCTAAGGAGACTAGCGCTATGAAGAGGGTTCTGAAGCAGGCCCACGAGAAGGCCATGATGAAGGCTACAGAAGACGCGAACACCGTTAGACAGCTCCAGAGGATAATAGGAGGTCAGTCTGCGGGCACAGGTTCGGTGTTTACAGCTGAGGGGGACATCCAGGACATCCTGAAGC
>CAYRZA010000001.1:9940-12856 GCA_964428675.1 uncultured Desulfurococcales archaeon
GCGGGCACAGGTTCGGTGTTTACAGCTGAGGGGGACATCCAGGACATCCTGAAGCTCGCGAAGAATACTGACATAAAGAAAGTCCTGGAGTTCCTCAGCGGACTCCCGAGGCTTGGCTCCTTTACGAAGAAGAGGAAGACCAGGTACTCACGTGGCGAATTACAGGGTTATGAGAAGGGAATAGACCTCGAGAGACTAGTGCCGAGCGAGTTGGCCCTACCAGACGAGCTCTTCGACATAAAGTTCGCTGAGGGCGAGTTACTGCTCTACCAGAAAGAGGTCAAGGAGGCGCAGGGCCCGCTCTACCTATTATTGGATAAGTCTGGCAGTATGGACGGGGAGAAGATAATCTGGGCAAAGGCCGTGGCCTTAGCCCTTTACAGCAGGGCGAGGAGGGAGAACAGGGACTTCTACCTGAGGTTCTTCGATAACATTCCATATCCCCTCGTCAAGGTCATGAGGAACGCGAAGACAAGGGACGTGCTCAAGATGATAGAATATATAGGCAAAGTGAGGGGGGGAGGTGGAACCGATATAAGTAGGGCCATAATAGCGGCTTGCGAGGACATAAAGGAAGGTCACGTCAAGGGGGTGAGCGAGGTCATAGTTCTCACTGACGGAGAGGACAAAATAGCTGAGACTACCGTAAGGAGGTCCCTTAGGGAGTCCAACTCGACCCTTATCAGCGTAATGATAAGGGGTGAAAACGCGGATTTGAAGAGGGTCTCCGACGTTTATTTGGCCGTTTATAAGCTCGATCAGCAGGACCTGCTGAAAGTAGTAGAAGCTTGAGGAGGTCCCAGCATCATCCTCCCAACTGAGTGGGCGTCAGCTGGGCATGGCCGTCTTTATTAAACTAGCTCCTTCAAATTATTAACCACATACTTAGGTCTGATCCCCGTTTTTTCTATATCTTCTTTCCTCGAAATGCCAGTGAGCACCAGTACCGTATCGAAGCCCGCAGCTAATCCCATCTTTATGTCGGTCTCCAGCTGATCCCCTATTAGGACGACTTTCCTCGGGTTCACGTCGATTCCGGCGACTCTTTTCGCCACTTCAAGCATCCAGAGGTTCGGCTTGCCCGCGATGAAGTCCGGATCCCTTCTGAGAGCGTAAATTATGGCATAAGCGAGAGCCCCTGCGCCCAGCTTCAGTCCGTCCTTAGCCGGCCAGAGCCTGTCCATATTAGTTACAATGAAGAGAGCCCCGTTATGAACGCACCTCAAAGCGGTCGAGAGCTTGTCATATGTGCTCAGCCTGTCCAGGCCAAGCACCACGGCGTCAGGCCTGGTCTTCTCGGCTTCCTCCTGAGTGAGAACCCTGAATCCAGCGCTCCTCATCTCCTCAACTAGTCCTTCTTCGCCTACAACGAAGACCGTGCTTACGTTGGTCTTCTCTTTCAGGTAGTATACAGCTGCAGTTCCGCTCGTCACTATCATCTCTGGAGGTACGTCAAGCCCGAGGCCTCTAAGCTGTCTAGACAGTAGGACTCTGCTGAAACCGGAGTTATTGGTCAGCAGTACTATCTTCTTGCCCTGCCTCTTGAGCTCTTTAAGCACCTCGAGGTTCTCCCATATCGGTACGTCTTCCCTGAGTATTACACCGTCTATGTCACTGATAATAAGATCGTAGTTTGTTAACACTGACGTCATAGAGTTTCATCAGGCTTTCCCTTATCTTCAATTTAAGCTCGTCTTCATTGCTCGAGAACACGAAGAGCCCTGCCGGTGTGTACAAGATCCACTCGCAGTTCCAATCGCCCACATAGGGTAACGCTATTTTCGCGTAAGTGGCCCATTTTCCTCTGTAGACGGCAAGGAGGAAACTCCTCGATTTGTACTCCACAACGTAAAACTCACAATCCTGAGAACTCTCTTGTAGAATGACTTTATCAACTCCCAGGTCACTACTGCTTAGCACAACAAGTAAATTCGCCGGGGTAGTATATGTGAATTCCGAGCAGATAGTAAGGAGCTACTACTCGAGGATTAAGGGACTACCCAGCACGAAATACCTCATAGCGGGGACTTTATTAGAGTCGCTCATGGTGATCACGAGGGGTATTTCGGTAGGCCTAGAATACGTCATATCGCCTTTCATTTACCTCGCGGTGGGCCTCTTAGGTTACGGCAGGATGAGGAAGCTTTCGTTGTTTATGTTCAACCTCACAGCGCTCTTCTATTTAATATTCTCGTTCATTCCACTGCAGCCAGTTTACGCCTATGGAGTCTTCATACCTCTCGCCGGCTACGCCCTACTCGGCTACATGAGGGAGGAATTGACTTACGCGATCTTGGCGGCTCAGTCAATACTCCCTAGTCTAGTTTTCGGTGTCCTCCCGCTCTATTACGTGTACGTTGTCGTGATAATTGTGGGGTTCTGGGTTTACATACGTCTGGTTAACGAGAAGGGCGTTAGTGTGGTGGGCCTCAAGAGCCTCGACGTTCTCAGGCCTTTCCTGGCCGGGTTAATGCGAAAGGAGTATAAGCTAGTGGACGAATTCATGACGCTCATAGGAGTTAAGCGCGACGTCATAGTGCCCCTCTTCAAGCTAGGGGACGAGGTCCTCGTTTTGCCTAAGTTACACTACGGGCTTTTCGGCGAGGCAGGGAGTAGTAGGTTCATTTACGACATGGAGTCCGAATGTCCCAACTGCACAGTGTTTCATGGTCCTGGAAGTCACGAACTCGACGCGGCGAACTCGGCCGAGTCCAAGAGAATAGCGAATACAGTAGCTGGGGCTATAAAAGATGGCGAGTGGAAGCGTCTGAGGTTCTTCGGGATAGCTCACTGGACGGAGGGCGACTTTGTCGGCCACACTCTCGTCTTTGACAGGGTTACTCTAACCTTTTTGAGGAGGCCGGGAAAGGGGATTGACGACTTACCGCAGGATTTGTGGAACTATAGTTACGGCAC
>CAYRZA010000001.1:12956-14400 GCA_964428675.1 uncultured Desulfurococcales archaeon
CCCGCCTCTGCCTGTGGCGAGTTGATCAGCACGGCGAAACAGCTTCTGATCCAAGCGCTAAACGAAATGAGGCCAGTCGAAGCGAGCTTCGCGATGGTTAACGTTAAGGACGTGAAGTTGGTCGGCCCTGTGATATCGAATCTGCTTCAATCCCTCAACGTTGTAGGAGACTTCGTAAAGAAAACGTATTGGGTGCCTTTCGTATTACCATTCGTAACTCTTTTGATTATAGCACTCGTTCAAACTCTCTTATCAGCTCATTTACACTATTCTTCCACTTCTCTATTTCTTCAGGTGAATTCGGGTAGTTCCTGTATATAGCCTTCATTTCCTTCATGTACTCTGCAACGGTCTTCAGCTTAAGTAGGAGCGAGGGCCTACCGAGTCCCGCAAGGATCCTCATGGCCTTCTCGGCCACACTCAAGTGTAAGTCCCCAGAGACGCTGGCCTCGAGGAGGTCCTCCTCTTTGATCACCCTCTTCTCCATCCCGTAATTTATGTCAGCGTCGCTCAACCGCTGGAGGAACCTCCTGAAGATCTCGAGGCTGGCCTGCTTCGCTCCATACATGTCCATGTAGCACTTGTTGGCCTCCCATAGGGTCTGTGCGTCGAACTTTCCGGTCTCGAAGGCATTAGAGATGGCCCTGGCTGCGCAGTAGCCAGAAATCATAGCCGACCCCTTTCCTCCCCCGTGAACCGGGTTCACCGTGAAGGCGGAGTCGCCAACTACTATCATGCCGTTCCAGACGAGCGTAGTTATTGGCCTCCTAGTTGGGACCAGAGCTCCACCCCTTATCGTGACCTGCTTTAAGTCCGGGGCGTATTTCTGTAGGTACTTTTTATAATACTCGTGAACGCTTCCGTAGTTCATGCCTCCCTGAATGCCGAGGCCTACGTTCACTTTATTCCTCCCTTTCGGGAAATACCACCAATAACCGCCAGGGCTAGCCTCTTGGGAAATAAATATCCTCAAGTATTCCGGCTCCTCAATATCGTCTGCGGTAAAACCCACTTCCCTGTAAGCTATGTCGGAGTCCCTCTCGTCCAGTTGTTCTGCCAATATGTGCTTCTCGGGCAGCTTGCTCCTCACGCTCATTGAGTAGCCTGTGGCCTCAACGACTACGTTTGCCCTGACCTCATACTGCCTGTTGGTTTTCCTATCGAAGAGGACTGCCCCTTTGACGTAGCCGTCTTCGAAGATCGGCCTCATAGCAGTCGTTTGGTCCCTTATCTCGACGCCCCTCCTCTCAGCTTCCCTCAAGATCCTCTGGTTATATGCCGGCGCATTGAGTTCGAACCCCTCGCCCTTGACTGTCCAGACAGTCTTCATATCGGGGCTGAAGATCTTTATCCCACTGATCTTCTGCTCGAGCTCTTCACCCTGGGGATAAGGCATTCCTAGCCTGTCGAAGTGCTCCTTACTAACCGCGTCGCCACAAGGCTT
>CAYRZA010000001.1:14500-16156 GCA_964428675.1 uncultured Desulfurococcales archaeon
TCGCAGTTCGTGAGCTTCGGGAAGCCGTTTTTCCACACGAAAATAGTAAGGGACAAGTCTATGTTGTCCTGGATAGCGTGTCTCAAGCCGTCGAAAACCGTAGCGTTATCGAAGTCCCCCATCACGTAGACGTTGACCTTCTTCTGGCCGAGCTTCCTCGTCTGGTTAAGTATCTCCCTGAGGAGGGAGGAGGCCTCGGGCTCCTCGTTGTCCCTCTCCTGGAAGGCCTGACTACTGGCGAATATAATTCCGCAGATCACTTGCTATTTGAGAGGTCTTAGGTAAAAAGATGAATCCGTGATCACCACGTACCCTCTCGCCTCGGGTGGGAAGTCCTTAGTGATGCCTCCTGAGTAGATTATTCTGGCCAGCTTGTCAACCTCGAGCTTCTTGTATTGGCCCAGAACTATCCAGTCCCAGGGTCCGGCGTTCAGGTTCTTCCTTATGTTGTCGATCTCGTACTGGTGGCCGTGCAATATGTAATACTTAACCGAGGAGATCTCGGTGACATATACGGAGGTCGTTATTATTTCCTCTCTGTACCTTGGCTCAGAAGCTATGCATTTAGTAGCGTGTGGGTCCAGGTCCCCCTGAACGTAGACTATTTGGGCCCAAGGGGCTAGGCTCCTTATGACGTAGATCACGTCTATGACCCTAGGGCACTCGTAGTCCCAAAAGCACTGTGTGGTATCGCCGTTCAGTACTATCACTTCCGGTTCTTCCCTCTTCATTATCATCGATAGGACGCTCTCTACGTGGGGTTCGGGGAACCTCAGGTTGCTCAAAATTACCATCCTGGTCAAGGTGCCTCTACCACCGTCCTATTCGAGTCCTTTAACCCTCTGGGCATTGCCCTAGTGTTAAATCCATAACCGAAATTGCCATATTTATCCAATACTATAATACCGAAATTGTCATTGCCAAAAAGTCTTGTCATCTTCCTAGTGACCGCCAGAGCCGCCGTTTCTGCGTCGTAGCCCATAGAAATCAGTATGTCGACTTCCTTCGCTGGGAGCACCCTCAGTATCAGCTCTCCTATACCAGTGCACGACGAAGCGCTTTCATAACTAGCATAAAACCCGGCCCCCGGTATTGGGGAATCTCCTACCCTGCCGTCCCTCTTCCCTCTTATTCCACCGGTGCTAGTTGCGGCCGCCAGAGTTCCGTCCCTGTCGAGGGCCACAGCTCCCACCGTATCGGAAACACGTCCGAGTCCCTGACCGTAGAACAGTTCCGCACCATCCGACACTACGAGTACGTGTCTCCCCTCCTGCAGGACCCTTAGGGCAGCCCTAACGGGATTCTTAAGCCCTGTGTTCGCTACTGCTCCCACTTTCAGTCCAGGGCCCAACATGACTCCGGCGTCGGTCCTCCTCTTCCCGCTCTCCGTGGGTACTGCTCCAGAACCGGCGTTAAATATTCCTGAGTCTTCCATATATGCCACGGCTTCTACCACGGCCTCCAGCGACGATCCCCTCTTGAACTCCTCGTAGCCCCTTTCCAATGCCTTTTGCAGCTCTATCCTAGCCTTCTCAAGCTCGGCCTCTTCCCAGTACCCAGCTCCCCCGTGGACAGCCAGAACGGGCGGATTAGTCTTCAACTCGGGAAAAGGTTTGCAAACAGATTTTTAGGCCTAAAGACTTACCTTCTCGAGGG
>CAYRZA010000001.1:16256-19430 GCA_964428675.1 uncultured Desulfurococcales archaeon
AAGCCCATCATAGCTAACGTTAGGGTCAAGGAGCTCTTGAGCTTCGGTAACGGGGTCTTAGCGTTCCTAATAGTGATTATAATAGGAGCGGTGATAGGGAGGGCACTGAACGACTTCTACGAACTAATAATCCTCTATACCGGGTTCCTAGTCGCTGGGCTCCTGGTCATGTACTACTTCAGGGGAGAAGGGAAGTGAAGGTAGCAATAGTCGGAGCCGGTCCTGCGGGCTTAAGTCTGGCTTACTTCCTGAAGGGGACTAAGGTTGAGGCCGAGGTTTATGAGAGCCTAGAGAGGCCCGGCTTAAAGCCGTGCGCGTGGGGATTAATGAGCGGCGTCGAGCACCTAGTGCCCCTCGAGGGGGACTCCATAATTTCGGAAATCAAGGGGTTCAAGATCTACCTTGATAATAAGTTAGTCTTTGACGTAAGGGACAGGAAGACGCTAGGTTACATAATCGATAAGCCGAGGTTCTTGGAGAGTTTAGCGTCGAGGGTGGAAGTGAAGTTCAACTCCAAAGTAGTGAGGAGGAACGATAAACTGACGGTAAACGGAGAAGAACTAAAGGCGGACTTAGTCGTTTGGGCCAACGGTCACTACGACCTTCCTAAGGACCGCACAATTCCGGCAATTCAGTACATAACGGACTACAAGCAGGATCCTGAAATAGTTGAATTTTATTTCTATTCCGATCTCCTGGGATACGCCTGGATATTCCCTGATAGAAATG
The DNA here is from genome assembly GCA_964428675.1 of uncultured Desulfurococcales archaeon. Lineage (GTDB taxonomy): Archaea > Thermoproteota > Thermoprotei_A > Sulfolobales > Sulfolobaceae > Acd1. The sequence goes on from CAYRZA010000001.1 coordinate 16,986, forward strand.
GGGCAAAGATCGGCATAGGCGGATGGGCTAGCTTGGACTTCCTTAAGGAAAGGGTTAAGAGCGTACTTAAGGGTAGGGCTCTGTCGTTTCACGGGGCCAGAGTTTCGGACTCGGGGATCGTGGAGGAGAGGCTCAAACAAGGGAATTACATAGGCGAGGCTCTAGGCACCGTTTATCCCTTGACAGGCGAGGGGATAAGGCCTTCAATCCTCTCTGCGAAGGTAATGGCCCAGGCCATTCTCGAGGGAAAGAGTTTCGAGAAGCTGTTCAGGGAGACCAAGCTATACTCTGCTATCAAGTATCAGGCCAAGGTCATCATGGGAGTCAAGGAGGGGAGGTTCTCCACGAGGGGGCTCTCCAGGATTATGACGGGGTCTGACCCCAATTTAATTTATAAGATAGCAATAGGGGATTTCACAAAGCTGGACTTGCTAAAGCTCTTCGGAAGGGCTGTCTATGAGTTCCTATTTAGATAAAGTTGATAGAGAGATATTGAAAATTTTGCAAAAAGATGCTAGAATTTCATTCTCAAAGATTGCGAAAACGTTAGACTTGAGTGAGTCGACGATTCACATGCGTATTAAGAGGCTTAGGGAAGAGGGCGTGCTGAGGGGTTTCTACGCCGATATTGACCCGGAAAAGCTAGGCCTTAAGGTGTCCGCATTTATTATGTTAAAGGCCGATCCGAAGACGTATCAGCAGGTCCTAGAGAGGCTAAAAGCCATGAAGGAGGTCGTTGAAATCTACGACGTGACCGGAGAGTACTATGCTCTTCTTAAGGTCATGGTACACGATAACGAGGAGCTTGCTAGCGTTTTAGACAAGATAGGCAGGATGGAAGGGGTCACGGACACCTACACAATGATGGTCCTTAGGGTTATAAAGGAAAGCAAGAGGATAGATCTTGACTGATCAGTCTGAGAGCTCCTCCTCACGGATCAGCCGGTTTGCTTCTCCTCATCTTTTAAGTTTCGTTAGGAGGTAGTCGACTAAACGTTTTGCTACCTTAATTCCTGTCGCCATCTGGAACCCCTTCCAGAGGGGAGAAGCGTTCACCTCAAGGACTTTGTAACCGTCTTTGTCCTCGACTATGTCGAGCCCAGCGTAGTCTAATCCGAGGGCGTCCTTAACCTTAAACGTAAGCTCCACCAGTTCTTGGTTTAGCACTAGGGCCTGGGTTATGGCTCCCTGGGCCACATTGGTCTTCCAAGACGTCTTATTTATCCTGTAAACCCCTCCCAGAACATCGTCGCCTACGAAGATCACTCTTATGTCCCTGTCAGGCTTTCTTATGTACTTCTGTACGTAAACCGGAAAGCCCATAGACGTAATGACTTTCGCTACTCTGTACGCAACGTCTGGATCGTCTAATTTGGTCGATCCCAGGCCTAAGCTCCCCATTATCGGCTTTATTACGACTTCTCCCCACTTCTCCGTGGCCTTCATGACGTCAATTGGGTCTTCTGTGACCAGGGTTTCAGGAATGGGGATCTTCTTTCTAGCGAGTACCATTAAGCTAACTAGTTTGTCCTTAGAGCTTTCTATGGCCTTCACGGAGTTGACTAGGGTGACGCCGCTTATCTCAAGTGCCCTCAGAGACGACATTCTTTTAGTGAACAGCTCAGTGTTGACGTAGCTTCCTATCCCCCTTGGGAACCCACCGTCGAGCTCCAACTTTCTGTCGCCGTGCATCACTCTTATTGACCCGTCGAGGTAAATGTCCAGACTTGAGGCCCTAATGTAAACCGCTTCGTGACCTCTACTCTTTATTTCTAAGAGTAGCTCCTTAGACGAAGGGGTAACCCTGGGCATCTCATGGATAACTGCTATACGTATCGTTTATCACCAAAGAGAAGGGGCGAGTGCAAATAATTTATAGTTTATCTAGTCCGGCCTCAAGTAATAGGCCTGTAACTAAGAAAGAAGGCAACGTGGATATGCCGTCCTCAAACCCCTCCTTAATATGCAGTTTCTTCACAACGTCTAAATAGGCGTGATTGAACTCCTCGAACTTCTTAATCACTTCGTCTCTCGTACGGTCGCCATAGAGCTCGAAGAGTTGCTTTGCACTGCCCTCAAGTTTCCCCTTGCCCTGGACGTAATGGTACACGTCTATGTAGTCGTCAACGAGCTGGTAAATGAGTCCCAAGTACTTGCCGACGTCGAGCATCGCGTCAAGCAGTTCAGGCCTCTCAGAGGCGAACGACGCGAGGACTGTGGACACCTTGAAAAGGCTTCCGGTTTTATATTCAATGGTCCTCCAGTAGTCTTGCGGTTTCCCGAAGGTGTCCAGTAGGGCCCCTATGCTGGTCTCCTTCCACAAGTCAACGCTGATCCTCATGGCTTCATTTCCGTAAGCCTTGGAAATTATCTCCAGCGCTGTAGGAACAAGGAAGTTGGTTACATAGATAACCCTTCTATTACCATAAACTTTCCAAGCCGAGT
>CAYRZA010000001.1:19530-29847 GCA_964428675.1 uncultured Desulfurococcales archaeon
AGGAAGTTGGTTACATAGATAACCCTTCTATTACCATAAACTTTCCAAGCCGAGTCCTTGCCTCTCCTCGTCAGGTCGTAGTCCACTATGTCATCGAGAGCTAAGGAAGCAGAGTGAAGAATTTCGACAGCTACCGCACCCTCATAAGCTTTCCTCCTCTCACCCCCCAGAGCTTCAGCGAAATAAACCGTCAGCGTTCCCCTAAACCTCTTGCCCCCATGAAGCACGTATCTGCTTATTTCGACAGTCTCCCAATCCTTTATACTCGACAAGAAGTCCTCAATTAGCTTATCTATCTCCGTCTTTACCTCGGCCCAGTAGGTCAAAAGGTCCACGATCGACCTCTCTCATTTTATTATCAGAAGTAAATAAATTGGTGCAAGGATAGGGTCAACATCGATCAATACCTCCTTGGCCCTCTTGCCCGACCTTATCAGCTCGAACATCTTCTTCCTCGCTATTATGTTATCAGCACCGCTGGTAACCACTGCGACGTCGTTTCCTTCAGCCCTGTCGAAGACCGTTTTTAATCCCAAGACTTCTGTGACCGGAGAGAAGACTGGACTGACCAATACTTCCCTCCCAGCGATCTCCTCCCTCTTGGCCCTCACGTACTCGCTTAATCCCTCCGGCGAAAGCGACGACATTAAAGTCTCGCTCCTCTTCCCTGGAAACCTCTTGGCCAAAGCTTTGAGCAACTTTATTGTGGAGTCTAGCACCACTGGCTCCGCGAACTTCACGTCCCCGTTCAAATTAGCGGAGGTGAACTTCCTCACTTTAACGCCTAGCGTTCTCGAGATGTCGGCGATCCTCCTCATGTCGTCCTCGTTGTCCAAAAGAGCGTAAATTAGTCCCAGGCTTTCAACGTAGGGTGCGACAAAGAACAGGAACTCATTGACGTCATAAGCAGGCACGAGGGACATGGAAAGGGACGACAGCGCCCTGGAAAAAACCTTAGCGGTTAGGGAGAAGCTCTTCGAGTAGACTATTATGCTAGGGACCTCATCTATTTCGAAGTCCGGTTCCCTGCTGAATAGCTCCTCTAGACTAACGCCGTCGATAGGCTCCTGCAACAAGAGCACTTCCTCTCCTCCGGTTCTTCAGGTAACCTCTTTATGACTTCGTATAACAACTTCTTAACCTTCTCGGTGTTCTCCTTCATTACCTTGGTCACTTCCTCAGCGGTCACGGGGACCTCCGCGAACACGTCGTAATCCGTTACCATCGCGATAGTCGCATAGCACATCTGGGCCTCGCAGGCCAAGTTCACTTCTGGCACCAACGTCATGCCTATTATATCGGCCTTGAACACTTCCTTCCATACTCTGCTCTCTGCCCTGGTGGAGAACCTGGGCCCCTCTATGCATATATAGGTTCCCTTCTCATGCGTTGTTATACCTAAGTCTTTAGCCGCGCCTATGATCACTTCCCTTAAATGATCGCAGAAGGGGTCGGCCATTGAGACGTGAGCTACCGTCGGACCGTCGAAGAACGTATATACTCTAGACTTCGTCATGTCTATGAATTGGTCTGGAACTACGAAGTCTCCAGGCTTGTAGTCCAGCCTTAAGCTTCCCACTGCGCTAACGCTTATCAAGAACTTGACCCCAAGCTCCTTCATAGCCCAAATGTTGGCCCTATAGTTTATCTTATGTGGGGGTATCCTGTGCCCCCTCCCATGCCTTGGGAGGAAAGCTACCCTCTTCCCCTCGACTGTGCCCAGCGTAATATAATCGCTCGGCTCCCCGTATGGGGTGTAAACCTTTATCTCCCTAATGTCTTTGAAAATTCCAGGGTCGTAAAGTCCAGAGCCGCCTATTATGCCTATTGTCGCCCTCTCGTTAGGGCTTATCATCTTCGAAAATTTGACGACTGGGCGATTTATAAGGCCTACGTCATCGAGATAAAATTGAAATATCCTAGTTTTCAGGCTTTGTGGGGCTTATGCCCAAAATACCAGTCAAAGTGGTCACCTGGCAGGACGTGGTCAACTGGAGCTATGGCCTAGCCGAGAAGATATTGCAGAGCGGCTATAACGTCGACGTCATAATAGCGATCGCGAGAGGTGGGTTAGTCCCCTCAAGAATCGTGGCTGATAGGTTAGGCATCCTCGACATGCTTTCTATAAAGGTCGAGCATTGGGTAGTAACTGCCAACAGGAATCCAGAGGCCAGAATAAAATACCCTTACAGCGTCAACCTCGAGGGCAAGAACGTTCTAATAATCGATGATATAGCGGATACGGGAGACAGTCTAATTATAACCAAGTCCTTCGTGGAGAAGGAGTTCAAGCCAGCAGCCGTCAAGACGGCGACGATGCAGGTAATAAAGCAGACCACCAAGTACGTGCCGGACTATTATACCTATGAGGTCAAGGAGTGGGCGTGGTTCATGTACCCCTGGAACTACTGGGAGGACGAGATAAACTTAGTAAAGAAGCTTAAGGACGAAGGGGTCAACGTGTCGGACTTAAACAGCCTGGAGAAGGCTTACAGAGAGAACTACTCGTCCGATCCTCCAATACCGTTGAGCAAAATAGTTGAGGAAATGAAAAGGAGGGGCCACATTTAGCTTATTTTGTACCTCAGCTTGCCTATGGCCCCTCCGAACGTCTTTTTAACCCACTCAGCCTCGGGAACCTCATCGCCTATAGTGTAGACCTTAGTGCCGTACTTCTCCGCCTCCTGTACCAAGTTCTCCAAATCCTTGTTAGGTTCGTCGTAAACTATGAGGGAGTCCACCGCACCCATTTGCATTGCCTTCCTTATCTCATCGAGACCATACACGACCAAGCCGTCGTCTTTGGCCAGGTGATACTTAATTTCCTCGATCAGCTTTGTGACTTCGACGTACTTCTGGTTCTGCAATACGCTCTCCGCCTTCATCACCATCTCCCTCAGTCCTGCTTCACCCTGGTAGGCCACGTCGACTAGGGGCATGAGTACGATCTTCTTAAGTCTATAATCCAGATAGTCACCGTCGTAGAAGTCCTTCTTAGCGTATCCAGGCCCTCCTATCAGAATTCCCTTAAGCTTACCAGTTTCATATATCGGTAAAAGTAGCGAATTGGCCTTCTCTCCAATCTCCTTTAAGAAGTTTTCATACATTTCTTCTATAATTCTATCTATACGTCTCTGGCTCTGGCCGCCCATCATGTGTTTCCCTGGTACAAACCCTTCGAACTCGTCTAGGACCTCTATCCTAGTCCCCCTGAGTATGCCTATTGTTGCTTCGTCCCTCTCGACTATAATTAAGCCGTAGATGTCCGTGTCCTCTACCATATCCTCCAAGAACTCCGTGTGGAAATACTTATCAGTTCTATAGAAGAACAATGTAACCTTTTCTGGTGGACTAAACATATAGCACTTGAACTCTCCCGTTTCGAAGTTCTCTCCGCAGAACAGCACCAAGCCCTTATCTGGGACCTTCGGTATTTGGGTCAGCCTGTCAATGGCAGCAGCTATTGCCGAGGTGACGGCGTCCCTTGTTCTCTTTAGTTTAATGTTCTGCGCTATTGAGGCTTCCTGTCTGAGCATGTTTACTACATCAGCTACCGGTCTGCCTGGAGGTATGTACAATGACAGAAGCACAGTTGCCGGGGCAGACCACTTCTTTAGTTCCCTTAAGAGTATCTTCAGCTCCTGCTTCGTGAGCTCGTACTTGCTAAAGGCTCATCGCATGAGTTCTTTACGCTAGCCGTATTAAACGTTGCCTTTTCCTCCTACAAAAAAATTAGGCAAGGTCATACATAGGCGTGCTATCGCCCGTTGCGAACTTGGCAGCAATCATAGGTAGGCCCACTATAGTTTATGTCAACGACTTAAGGCCTAACGAGGTCGCCTTATGAATAGTCATGCGAAACATTTAATCAGCACAAGGTTAAGGCGTTTTCGAAGCCAATCCCTTTGCACTCTATGCTCGCTCAAAAGTTCACTTAACAGAGAATTAAAAGTTCCACAAGACGGTACTAACACCGATACGTTGAGGTAAATACCCTCGCTTTAGACCTTACGTTTAATAATATTAAATGATGGCTTCGATCACCCCCATTCGATGAACTACTACGTCCTCGCCTTAATAGTATTCATAGTAGACATAATACTATACTCATTGCTGCCGCTCTACGACAACGCTAGCGAATTCCTAGGAATGTCGATGTTTTACGCATATCAAATAATAATGTTGGTAGTGAGCTCGGTGCTTTTCTTAATTGCTGCTCTTCTTGGTGACAGGAAGAAGTCGAGGTGATGCGGAATGGTCAAACAGTTCGAATTAAATATAGACATGGTTACATTAACTGTCTTCATAATCTTGTTTGCAATATTCACTTTCCTAGGCTTCTACGGCTACAAGTGGAGAAAGGGCGATATGAGGCTCCTGCACGAATGGGCCCTAGCGGGTAGGAGACTGGGCTGGTTCCTAGTGTGGTTCCTACTGGGGGCAGACCTCTTTACGGCTTATACGTTCATTGCTGTGCCTTCTGGAGTGTTCGCTAATGGATCTTTGTACTTCTTCGCAGTCCCCTACGTCGCCTGGGGTTTCGCCGTCGCGCTTATCACTATGCCCAAGCTATGGGAGTACGCAAAGGAGCATAACTTAGTCACAGCTAGTGACTTCGTGAAGCTCAGGTTTGACAGCAAGTCACTATCCATACTAGTCGCTTTAGTGGGTTCTATAGCTGAGCTACCGTACATAGCTTTACAGATCGTCGGAATGCAAGCGGTCCTAGCGGTGCTTCTTATAGGTCTGACTCAGAGCGTTAGTCCGGTGATAGAGGAGATAGCCCTCGTTATAGCGTTCATAGTGCTCGCGGCCTTTACTTGGACTAGTGGACTCAGGGGTGCTACCCTCACCGGAGTTATGAAGGACGTGCTAGTTTGGATTACGGTAATAGGAACTATAGTAGTGGCCTATTTGACTACCGGCGGAGTAGCCGGTGCCCTACAGCACCTGAGCGCAGCAAAGTACGCGTACCTAGCCCCTTCACCTAAGTTGGTCTCGGCTTACTTCTCCTTGGCCATAGGAAGTGCGTTCGCCTTATACTTATATCCACACGCAATAAACGGATCGCTCAGCTCCGATTCAATCAGGAACTTGAGGAAAAGCACCGCCCTCATGCCCATTTACGGAATAGGCCTCGCGTTAATAGCTCTCTTCGGAATTCTGGTTTACTCTTACCCGCAAGCGTTGGCCGTAGTGAAGGCCTTCAAAAACGGAGCCCTAGTAACGCCTGCACTAATCGCGGCTACCATGCCGAACTGGTTTGTAGGCCTCGCTTTCGCTGCCATCTTCATAGGCGGTCTAGTGCCCGCATCGATAATGGCCATTGCAGTCGGTAACCTAGTCGCCAGGAACGTAGTCGGGGAGTTGAAAACTATTTCGCCTCAGACGGAGCTCAAGACCGCTAAGTGGGTCTCGTTCTTAATCAAGTTCGTCGCCTTAGGCTTCGTCTTCGTCGTTCCGCCCACTTACGCCATAGTATTACAGCTACTAGGCGGGATATTGATTGCTCAAACATTCCCTGCGGTTTTCATTGGTCTCTTCACAGATAAGCTACACCCTAAGTCCACACTTGCGGGTCTAATAGTGGGCCTAGCAACTGGAGTATACTTAACGCTTGTGGCAAATCACTTCGGCCCTATAACCACTTCGCTTTTCCCAGCAGGGACTTTCCTGATCTACATAGCGTTATTAGCCTTAGGGATCAACCTGTTAGTGACGTTTATAGGGACTGCTATAGCTTACGCTATGGGCTGGAGGCCCAGCAAGGTTAAGCTGTGATGACCCCATAGGCCTGAAAAGTGATGAGGGTCTTGAGCCCTGAGTCGTTTTTATTTTTAGCCTTTTAGTTTAGACTATTAGACTGTGATAAAACGAGACTTACTGATTTCTCGTGCGAGAGAAATAATTGACAGCGCAAGAACTAACGGGATAACCTTAAGAGTAATTGGAGGTGCTGCCGTCGCGATTCTCGCTCCTCAGGGTTCGTCGAAGTACTACAGGGAGTACAAGGACATCGATTTCTTCGCCTATTCGAAGCAAAGGGCTCAGGTCGAGAAGTTCCTCGAATCGCAAGGCCTTATACCCAATAAGAGGTTCAACGCCCTCCACGGCTATAAGAGGTTGATGTTTTACGACGAAAAGCTGGATTCTACTGTTGACGTGTTCCTAGACAAGTTCGAGATGTGTCACAGCATAGACTTTAGGAATAGGCTAGAAATAATGCCTTATACTATTCCTCCTTCCGACCTGCTTTTAACCAAATTACAAATATGTAAGATGACTGAGGGCGACGTAAAAGACGTTTTCGCATTGCTTACAGACCTGGACTTGGGAGAAAAGGACGACGAGAGGACCATAGACTTGGGTAGAATTACAAGCCTTCTCAGCGACGACTGGGGCTTTTTCACTACCGTTACTGACAATATAAATGCCCTACTTCAGATGAGACCTGAGGAGGGCATAGCGGAAAAGCTGAGTAGATTGCTCAAAGAGTTAGATTCGGCTCCTAAGAGCTTGAAGTGGAAGATGAGGGCTAAGGTAGGGAGGAGGGTTAAGTGGTACCAGGAGCCAGAAGAAGTAGGAACGTTTAAACCAAGTGCGGGGGGTGGGATTTGAACCCACGCAGGCCTACGCCAACGGGGCTCTTACCCGCGGCGGGTCCTAAGCCCGTCCCCTTTGACCTAGCTCGGGCACCCCCGCACTTCGAAAAATTGTTTTTAGGGCTAAAAAATTAGTCCCTGACAGTTTCGAGTATAGAAACAATGTTCCAAATGGCTGTCCTCGTGTGAGACGGCATGTTGGGGTCCTGGCTTATCTCTTCTAAAATCCCGATGGCGTTGGCAGCCCTCACTCCTGGACTCAAGTTCGTCATCTGGAGTTGTCTTATCGCGTCAGTTGCCGCCCTCCTTATGTTCCTAGGCACTGCAGTGTCGTTAACTATCTTCTGTAACATTATGAGGGCCTGTTTAATTTTCGCCTCGTTGTCGTAGAGACTCATGAAGGGTCACCTCTTAAAGGAGTGGTGTGAGAATGTTAATTGGGCTGAGTTTAAAATGCCTAGCGAAAGGGATGAGGGCGTAAAGAAAGCGGCTGAACTGCTGAAACAAGGGGCTACGATGCTCGACCTCGCGTGCCCGATCGATGGCCTCCCCCTGTTCAGGCTTAAGAGCGGTGAGATCGTGTGCCCAGTCCACGGAAGGGTTTACGTAGTCGAAAATGAAGAGCAGAAGAGAGCAATAGAGGCCGTGAACGTATTGGACAACGCTGAACAAGCAGTGCTTAATGCCATTGCGGAAATGACTAAGAAGTTAAAGGGGGATCCATCAGATCCGGACGCCGTGACGCAGATGATCAGGCTTCTTGAGGCCCTCGAGAGGTTGCGGAGGCTGAAAGGAGACCAGTCAAAATCGAAATGACTTCTTTTATCACTTCGTCCAAGCTTTTCGTTGCGTCTATTACGTAGCCGTTGCAGATTGGGGCGATCTTCAAGTAAGTCTCCCTAACCTTGCTCAGAGTCTCGTATTTGCGCCTGAAAGCCAGGGAGTCCGATTTAACCCTCTTCAGTCCCACTTCGGCAGGCACGTCGAGTATAAACGTTACGAACGGCTTGGGGAAACGTGAGGAAAGGTTCAGGAGCCAGTCGAGGTCGAGCCCTAAGGCCCCTTGATACGCTAAGGTGGAACAGTAGTACCTGTCGAAAATGTGAAAGTCGGCCTTCATTTTTAGGACTTCGTTCACGTGCAGAGCCCTGTCGCTTGAGAAGAGTAAGGCCAGGGCTAGGGGGTCATTCCAATAAGTCTCCTCTATTAGCTTAGACGTTTCTGCCCTGTAGGGCTCATGACTCAGGGTGACCTTATAGCCCATTTTTATGAGCTCTACTGCCACTATCCTCGCTACTGTAGTCTTCCCGCTCCCGTCTATGCCCTCAAACGCTATGATCCTCTGCATCTCTTCAACCTGAACTCGACTTCGTCATAAAAATCGCTTAACGAGAAGGTGCCCAGGATTACCCCGTCGAAATCGTCCACCGGAGTTTCGACGACGAACTCGCCGCCGTTATAACTCAGCAGGCCAGCACCCACTACTTTCCCTTTCCTGACCAGCCCTACGTAAACCCTTCTCAGTTGGACCGAATAGTCGGCGAGGCACTCCTCACCGACCTCGACGGTCTCGCCAAACGCGTCGAAAAGACCCTCAGCCATTTCGACGCCGAGCACTGGAATAGCGTTAAGCCTATGCATCTTAGAGTCCTTAAAGTAAGCCCTGTAAGCGGAAGTCCTGAAGGCCCTTCTCCTGTCCCTGTCCCTTTTAGCTATGACTTCTGGAGGCCTCAGCAGTATGGGCTTCAGGCCCAACTGGCTCAAGTCCTTGTAAAGCTTTTCTGAAGTGACAACTACGTAATCTGGGTTCGTTAATTCAATTACTTCCATTTTATGCCTGAACGCCAGTAGTCCGAAAGTCCAGCCGTCCATGTCTATTACCGAGTTATTTCTCACTATCCTAGCTATCATTTCGGCGTGAAGCCTGTAGTTGGTGCTCGGAGTTATCGAGCCGAAGAACTCGAGCTCGCTGAACTTGTTTTGGTGAAGCTTGAACACGTTATAGTTGTAAGCCTCTAGGCCCGCTACGAATCCTGGCAAGAACAGGCTATTCTGCCCTACGTCCGCATCGACGACGAAGTCAACGCCCCTGAGCGAGACGAGGGTCTTGACGAAGTACGACTTACCGCTGTCAATCGGGCCAAGCACTACTACTTTCCCCTTCGTTAACGCTATCGACTCCGCCACTTCGTCCCAGCACTGAACTCCCTCCCCAAGCACCTGACAGTTGTGGACTAATTCGCCTTCGTAACACACGGTATAACTGCCCTCAGGTAAGTCCAAGCTCTCGAACTCTACGCCCAGGACCCTGGCCCTCCCCTTAGCCTCCAACCTGCAGGGTCCCAGCAGTACTACGGTCTTCATGTAAGGGCCCTCATTGCGATGTTGTAGGCCGCTACTACGTCCTCTATGTACTTTCCCTTTAAGAAAACGTTTTTCCTGCTCGTAGACCTCTCGTCGACGAGCCTAACCGAGTTAACGCATTTAGAGAGCTCGACGAAAGCCTCAAACCCTAAGGGGTTGCCAGAGCCGACGCCGACTACTTCCCTTTTGTGAGGGTACATCCTAAGTATTCTCAGCACTTCGCCACAAAGCGAGTGAATGGAGGCCTTGCCGTACTCTAATATCTCGCCGTCGCCGACAACCGCAATAGTCAGGTTTTCCCTGCTGTTGGCGTCTATTCCTATTGCGAGCTCATCGAACGCCTCCTTACCCATACTCAAGGCCACGAGTTTGCCCACATATGCGTCGAGGTCTTCGGGGCTTTTACACGCGGATATCTCGCCTTTCTCGCTTATTGGAACTCCCCTCTTTCTGAGCTCCCTAACCACGTAGCTGTAGGCTTTAGGGTCTTCAATGCAGACCCTCACAGATCTCTTGTACAACGTTTAATTCTATAGCTCTAGAATCTTAATAAGCAAATTGAGGATTAGCGACTTCATATTTAAGGGGGCTAGCTTCACGTCGATTTACGGTAAGGAAGGAACGGGAAAGACCTCCATAGCTATACAAGTAGTAAAGGAGGTAGGCCGGGCTTACTACATATCGACTGAGGGACAGATTCACCTGAAGCTCCAAAAGTTGAAACTAGGCGAAAAAGGGCTTGTAAGTTACGCCTTTACGCCTGAGGAGTTCAAGGTGTCCTTGGCTCAAATATCCGAAATAGATGAGCTAAGCCTGATCGTGGTCGACTCCATGAACTCAATATATAGGCAGACCTGGGACTTGAAGGACCTTTACGTGCCACTAGCTTTCTTAAGGGGAATATCTGAACGAGGAGTCAAAGTGCTGGCAATTTGGGAGACTTCCGCTAACAACAAGGTCGCTGGTGAGAAGCTCATGAGGGCCTATTCCGAGAGGGTACTGAGAGTAACCGGCAGGTTCATCCTAGGCAATAATGAGAAGTGCGAATACAGAATAACTAGCGAAGGTGTTTTAGGATGTCTATAGCTGAAGAGCTCCTGGTCACTTTCCTCGTTTATTTTCCAACCTTCGCAGCCAACGGATCCGCCGTGTTCGTGAAGAGGGGGACTCCGGTGGACTTCGGGAAGACCCTTTGGGACGGAAGGAGAGTCTTAGGGGATGGCAAGACCTTTGAGGGGCTTTTAGTGGCCTTAACCCTAGGCACTACGGTTGGGGTGATAATTTCACGTTTCTTCGGCCCGCAGGAGATCCTTTACGGGTTCGTGGGGTCCCTGTTTGGAATGCTGGGAGA
>CAYRZA010000001.1:29947-32164 GCA_964428675.1 uncultured Desulfurococcales archaeon
TCTGTAACTAGCTTAGTCGTCATGGCTTCATCTAATCCCTCTCCTTTGGCCTCCTTTATTATGTCCTTGAGCTTAGCACACCCTCCAGAGCTAGTTAATTCGGATATTATATCTAGAACTTTTGATAGCCTAGTGGTCGTGCTTTTCGGCCTACCTACCATGATAGTGTCAATATCTATCTTACCCGTCTCGACGTCCAGGCCCACGCTCTCCAGGAAGATCCTCATTATGTTTACCGCTCTTTCCGCATCGTCCGCCTCAACGACCTCCTTCAGGGCCATCCTTGCGTAGGCCTCGGAAATCCTGATGAGCGCCTCTAACTGCCTCGGCGTTATTAAGATTGGGTTATCAGGAGCTTCCGCTGACTTCTTTCTCATCTGAACGAAGAAGTCCATTAGTATCTTCTTAGCCTCCTCCGTAAGCCTCGGATTTACGTACTTCCTGGCAAACGCTATGTACTTCTTGAGGAACTCGGGGTCGAATGCCCCGTACTTCTTGGGGTTGGAATGAACGTTGAGAATGTGCATAGCAAGCTTCTGGTCTTCTTCGCCCGGATTATCGAGAATTATGAATATCAAATCGAACCTAGATAGAATGGTTGGAGGCAGGTTAATGTTATCCGCAAGGCTCCTCTCCTTTATGTACCTTCCAAGCTTCGGATTGCCTGCGGCGATTACCGTGGCCCTCGCGTTTAACTTCGCCACTATACCGGCCTTCGCTATCGAAACCGTTTGCTGTTCCATGGCCTCATGTATCGCCACCCTGTCCTCCTCTCTCATCTTGTCGATTTCATCTATTACTGCCACTCCGCCGTCAGCTAAAACGAGAGCGCCAGCCTCCAGATAGAAGTCGCCTGTTTGCTTGTCCCTCGTCACCGTAGCAGTTAGACCTGCTGCAGTCGCCCCTTTCCCAGTGGTGAAGACCGCCCTGGGGGCTACCCTAGCGACGAATTGTAATAGCTGGGATTTTGCGGTGCCCGGATCGCCTATCAACAGTACGTGTATGTCCCCCCTGATTCTCGTGCCGTCGCCTAAAGTCTTCGGAACGCCGCCGAAAAGCGCAAGCGCCAGGGCCTCCTTTATCTCCCAATGACCGTAGATAGAGGGGGCTATCGAGCTTATGATCTTCTCCCTAATCCAGGGATCACGAGAGGCCTCTAGGATCTTCTTCTTGTCCTCTTCCGTTATCTTTACTTCATCGAGGACCTTCTGCGACACTTCTACACTGTTCGCCTTGAGGTAAAGGTCGAAAACGGTCTTTGACCCTTTCTTTGGGCTGGTCTCCTGCTTTAACTCCAGTACGCCCACTATTTTCACCCTATCCCCAGGCCTAGCTGAGTCGACCAAGTCGTCCTCCAGAACAACCTCTAGCTGTCTAGGCAGTTGTCCGGGTGGTATTTCTTCGGGCCTTTCCTGTAGGATAGCCTTCTGCCAGTCTATCAGTTTCGACTTTTCCGGAACGAACTTGAACTGGCCTCCCTTGCCGTGCTCTGGACACTCTGTAGGCACTTCTAGGACATCGCCCATCTCCTCGTCACCTGGTGGCCACACTATTTCGTGCTCGACGAGTTCGCCTGACTCCTTGTCGTAGAAAACGTGTTTGAACACCGCCTTCTTGATCCTCTGCTTTATGGTGGTCTCCTTAACGAGTATGCCTTCAACCGCTATGAGCTTACCGACGTCCGAGTGCCTGATCTTTCTCAACTCTATGAGTCTAGGTATGTTAATGAGCCTCAGGTTCACTTTGTCCACGTCGTCCTTGAAAGTGGGATCCCTCTCAGTTATGATCTGGTAGAGCACCGACTCGAGTTGTGGAATGACGAGCCTAGGGTTGTTCAGGACCTCGCTTGCGAGGTTAGGGTCAAACGTGTAGAGGTCTGCGAAGTCCACTACGAGGCTCCTCTTCCTAAAGGCTATGATCTCGTTTATTTGATCCTGGTAAACGGTCTTGCCCTTGTGGTCCTTGAAGGTCAGTAAGAACTCCTCGAACTTGTCCGTCGCTGAATAATTCACTGACTCCATATCAGCCAATAATGTTCTTTAGTCTTTGGAACACTAATAACTCTTCATGCGTCATGTTGTCGAGTAACCTGGGATCTGAGACGCTCAGGAAGACCAGGTTTATTATTTTCCGCATTCGCAACTTCCTTATCTCTCCCAGCATTTGCTCAGCCTTCCTCTTCGCGTCCAAGTCTTCGAGCTTTCCGCTCCTCTCAAG
>CAYRZA010000002.1:0-11926 GCA_964428675.1 uncultured Desulfurococcales archaeon
TTCTTCGGGATAGGCGGAGGTTTCCTAATAGTGCCGGGGCTTCTGTTCAGCACTGGGATATGCATGCTTAAGGCCGTGGGCACGTCGCTAATATCGGTCGGCACGTTCGGCGTAATGGCGTCCGCAACTTATCTAATCAACGGAGGCTACGTCGATCCGGTTATCAGCGTGCTGTACTTGCTCGGCGGAATAGCAGGAGGCTGGATAGGGGCTAAAATCGCTTCGAGTTTACCGAGGGGTACGTTGAGGAAGGTCTTCGCTATCATTATCATTGCCGTTGCAATATACATAATGTATCAGAACTATTACGCGATCTATCAACTCTGAATACTCTTATAAAGATCCTGGATTATTTTTTCTAGTTCATTCCTTAAAAGGTCTAATAGTTCAATAGCTTTATCTCTATCCCTGTCCTCGATCGCTGACCTCACTTTCTCCACCAAGTCCTTTATCCTCTGGTCTTTCACGCCCTTGACTAGGAGACCTGAGAGCTCCTGTTCAAGGTAAGAGAGCGGGAAGCTCCTTGTGCTCCTGAGCTTAATCAGGGCCTTCTCTACCGAGACTTTCATGAGGATGTAATCCTGGAGCTCGTAAAAGGCCTTCGGCTTGCTCATCAAACCTTTTTTGAACTCGGCCAATATTTGAGTAGCCCCACCCTCCCATCGGGGGTTGAGGTGAAGCTTAAAGCCCATGATACCCCTCAGCAGGGTGGGGTACACGAGGTGATGAGGCCGACATAGGCGGAGACGTGAAGAGGGGTCGATTTCCTGATGGACGAATTGGAAGAAATATCGAGGGAGGTGGCTTCTTGTACTAAATGCAGGCTTTACTTGACGAGAAGGAACGCTGTCCCAGGAGAGGGCAACCCCAAGGCGGAAATAATGTTCATAGGCGAGGCTCCTGGGGAGAACGAGGACCTACAGGGCAGACCGTTCGTAGGAGCAGCTGGAAAAGTACTCACAGAAAACATAGAGAAAATATTGGGCTTAAGGAGGGATCAGGTCTTCATAACCAACGTCGTTAAGTGCAGGCCCCCTAACAACAGGGACCCTATGGAAGACGAGATCGCGGCCTGCTCTCCCTACTTAGACAGGCAGATAATGGCGATAAAGCCCAAGGTTATAGTAACTCTCGGCAGGCATTCTACCAAATACATCTTGAATAAGATAGGGAAAGAGTTCAGGTCGATAATGGCCGTTAGGGGAAGCGTAATTGAGGCCGACTTAGGATATGGAAAGGTTAAGATAATACCGACTCTCCATCCAGCCGCTACGCTTTACAACCCCAGACTTAGGAAGTACTTCGATGATGATTTTAGAAAAATAGCCGAGATTATTGGATCGCGGGGTAAGAATAAAAGCGTGACACTAATGGACTTCCTCGATGGATCTCGGGATAAGGGGGAAAAAGGTAATAGTGACGTCATCAAGTAAGGGATTAGGCTTCGCGACGGCAAAGAGGTTCCTTGAAGAGGGGGCCGAGGTCGTGATTTCCTCTCATGACGATAAAAATCTAGAAACCGCTAAGGCCAAGCTGTCGGAGATAGGGAAAGTGATCGCGATAAAGGCCGACCTTTACGACCCCAATCAGGGCGTCGAGTTAATAAGGAAAGGAGTTGAGGCTCTGGGTGGGCTGGACGTATTCGTTTACATCGCACCTCCACCGAAGCCAGGAACTATATTCAATCTAGAACTTGAGGACTGGGAGAGGGCTGCTTATTCCCTCATGATAACTCCAGTAATGATGGTCAGGGAGGCCGTGAAGTACATGAAACCCGGTGGGAGGATAATCATAAGTACTTCTATATCAGTTAGACAACCTCTAGATAACCTCGACCTATCGAATGTGATAAGGACTTCCTTAGTGGGCCTCATTAAGACCGCCAGCAACCAGTTAGCTCCCAAGGGTATCTTAGTTAATGGCGTCATGCCTGGGCTCATCTTCACTGACAGGGTGAAGCAGTTAATAGAAGTCAGAGTGAAGCAGACAGGGAAGAGCGAGGACGAAGTGATTAAAGAAATGACCAAGGAAATCCCTATGGGTAGGATTGGTGACCCAGAGGAGTTCGCCAACGTCATACTGTTCCTGGCTTCAAACTACGCCACTTACGTTACGGGCGCGATAATTCCCATAGACGGAGGCATGCTGAAGACCTCATTTTAACTCGACTCACATAATACTTACAATCGAATATTACGGGTTTTTGCCGTAGACTAAAGGCAAGACTTACGGCCCCTCTCGTTTTAAATGAAGTCCTAAAGTAATACCACGAGGAGAAAGTGAGAGTAGTCGAGCTTTACGTTAATAACTTCAAAAGCCTCGGTGAAGTAAGGCTAGGCAATCTCGGCGCTTTGAATTTAGTAGTAGGCTATAACGGTTCTGGGAAGACCAACTTGCTCTCGGCTCTATTTACTTTCATCAGGAACTTGGGCTCTGGTATAGACAAGAAAACGATAGACGATCCCGATGGACAATACGTATTGCTTTGGAGGGACTACGATATATCGAGACCCTTATACTTCGGCGGTAAAGTCGTCTTCACTGAAGACGAGGTCTCAAGGGTTACTGGAAAGAGGCAGAAGTTCGTTATCGACGTTTTGAACAGGGTAGACTACGACAGGAGGACCATATCTTGGAAGTTAGAGAGGCTCCTGGTCAACGGTGAGCCGCCGGACAGCGAGGCTTTGAAGGACGTGAAGGCGCTCTTCAGTTACGCTTCAAATCTCGTGGAGTACGTGCCAATATACGATACGGCCTACTTCGACGAGGTCCTTAAGAGGCTGGTCGAGTTGAACAGGTCCCCTCTTCACCTCAAGAGGATGTGGTACGACTTCGTCAACCTAGTGAGCTCTACAATCCCAGAAGTAAGGGGGCTCGAGATATGGGAAGGGAATAAGTTAGTCCTAAACGTGCAGAACATCCCGGTCTATATTGACCTCGCCGCTTCTGGATTTCAGAGAGTAATCCTAATGCTTTTCATACTCTGGATGAGCGGGAATAAGGTAATGCTAATAGAGGAGCCCGAGGTCAACATGCACCCCAGCTTACAGACTAGAGTTGCTAAGCTGATCAAGAGGTGGTCGGCCACTTCGAACTTTCAGGTCTTTGTAACTACTCACTCCCCCTATTTCCTATCCTCATCACAAGTCGACTCGATAATAGTAATGAGAAAGATGAACGGTGTGTCAAATGCCACACTTGTTCCTAACTCTGATGACTTGAGAATAACCCTCAGCTTACTGAGGGCCAGGATCGAGCAGTTGGTTTTCAGTAAGCTGGTAATACTTACGGGTTCCCAAGTGGAACCTGTGGTGCTCCTGAACTGGTTGAGAAGGCAGGGCGTTCAGGTCGACGAGCTGGGGATTTCGGCCTTTAAGGTAGGCAACGAGTACGAGCTCAGCCTTTGGAAGAGGGTAATAGAAGCGCTCAACGTCAACGTGATATACGTCGGCCTCTGCGAACTCCTTCCTTATAGCGAAAGGGAGAACTGCGTGCCCTTCACGAGGAACGTGGAGGACTACTTCAACAAGAACCTAGTACCTGAAGTCCTCAAGAAGCTGGGAATAAACCTAGAGGAGAAAGAGCTGAAGGAGCTCGCTAGGTCCGACCTCAGCTCTTGGCTGGAGAACTTGGCTAAGAAGAAGGGAGTAGAGTACGAGAGAGTTAGGGAGTCCCTCGGCGACCTCTTGAGTATGTCCGACACGCTAGAAATGCCGAAGGAGATCGAGATACTGACAAACAAAATTAAGTCTTTGCAGGAAATGATATAATGCGTGAACCTCTTCGCCTTAGGAGTTATCTTAGCCTTCATAGGTATTTTGATCGTAATAGTAGGATTGCTAGTTGAAATTTTCAAGAACTTAAGAAGTAGTGGAAACGAAAGAAGTAGGACTCAAGTGGGCGGAATAATATTGATAGGTCCCATACCGATAGTCTTCGGTAACTCCAAGGACGCAATAAAGTGGGCTTTGATCGGCTTCGGACTTTTCTTCCTGATGTTCGTGTTGCTTGTCCTCTTTTCGCACTACTTGTAAGGGGGTCAAATGTTACCCCTCGCCTTCATCGCCCTGTATACCCTTTCCACGGCTAACGCCATCGCTGCCATTCTCATGTCGTCCTTGGAGAATTTCTTCTGGTACTCGTCGTATACCCCCTTGAAGGCGTTTTCCATTTTGCTCACTATTAATTTCCTCTGCTCCTCCTCGTCCAGTACTTGTCCCATTTTGTTGTTTGCCCACTCCACGTAGCTCCCCACCACGCCTCCAGCGTTAGCCAAGATGTCGGGAACTACAGGGATTCCCCTTTGCCTCATTATATCGTCCGCGTCTGCGGTGAGCGGGCCGTTGGCCGCCTCGACTATGAGCTTAGCCTTCACGCGTGGAGCGTTCAATTTGTGAATTACGTTCTCTATTGCTGCAGGTATTAGAATGTCGCAATCGGAAGTCAGCAGCTCATCGTTGGACACTTTTTTCCCTGAAGGGTAATTAATTACACTTCCAGTTTCCTTCTTGACTTTCATCAGCTTCTCGTAGTCAAGTCCGTTAGGATCTATTACTCCGCCTTTAGAGTCGCTGACCCCTATTACCTTTGCTCCCATTTCAGTCAGGAACTTCATGGTGTAAGTCCCGACGTTCCCGAAGCCCTGTATTATTACGGTCTTTCCCTCTATGCCTCCGAGGAACTTCTCTGCCGCTAGCCTCGCCACAGTAGCCACTCCTAGTCCGGTGCTGTACTCCCTCACAGCTATTCCTCCGAGCTCTACTGGCTTTCCAGTGAACGCGGCAATGTCGTTCTTGCCTGATACCTTAATGTACTCGTCGAGGAACCAAGCCATTGTCTGCGAGTCCGTGTTTACGTCTGGTGCGGGTATGTCTATGTCGCTTCCTATGTACTTGTATATTTGGTCTATGTACTCCCTTGACAGCATTTCGAGCTCTTCCTTACTTAAGGCCTTAGGGTCCACCCTTATTCCTCCCTTACCCCCTCCGTAAGGGAGTTGGAGCAGGGAGTTCTTCCAGGTCATTATCATGGAGAGGGCTATCACCTCGTCTTGAGTAACGCTGGGATGATACCTAACCCCGCCCTTGTAAGGCCCTAACGCGCTGTTGTGCTGTGACCTCCAGCCAACGAAAGTCCTTATCTTACCGTCCCTTGTCCTTATCGTCATCTTTACCTGAATCACTCTTTCAGGAGTCGCGAGGGTTTCTATCGTTTCATCGTCTAAGCCTAAGGCTCTGCCTATCGTGTATAGCCTTTTCTTTTCCTGAACTAAAAGGTTAGAAGTGAGAACCTCTTCTACGGGAGTCGACACGAACAAAGTGTGTTTGAAAGGAAAATAAGTTATCTGAGCCTAAATATTACTGCCGCGATGACGATCACGACTGAAATCGCTACAGTTAGTACGTAGAAGAACTTCGGGTCGACCACGTTATAAGGTAACGTTGTATAGGGGCCTCCACTATAGACTACTTCCTCGTTTGTTTGAGTGGGCGACACGAAGTATGGCCCCAAATAGTCTAGCTCCAAAGCCGGTAGATCTTTCGTAAGGTCGAACACGTACTCTTTGACCAGAAGCCCGTTCCTGGTTACGTAAATGGTGACGTTCTGAGTCCCGTTTATTATGCCGTTATACACGTAGGTGAAGTAAGTATTGCCAGAGACTGTCACGTTTTCTGCTCCGACTAGCTTCATCGTTGCGTTATTCCACTTTATCTCCTTCGCGCCTGCGTTGGGAATTATGTATGACGGCGAGGTAGAAACGTTCACTACAGTCTCGAAGACGTAGGTGGGGTATTGAAGCGCGAGTTGTGGCGACACGACGTAACCGAAGCTGGAGGGCTGTAGGGGATAGTAGACCATTACGTAGGAACCGTTGTTTATCACGTAAGGCACGACCAATTGAAGGAACCCTGAGACCCTTAAGGACTGAGATAACGGGTTGAAGGTCTTAACTGCGTACAAGATAGGTGCCGAGGCAGGAGGCATTAAGTCGCTCTGGCCAGGCTCGAGGATCTCCTGAGCCCCCTCAGCCCTCATTAAAGAAATGGTGCCCTTTACGTTAACTACCGTCCCGTTAAGAGTGGTACTGAAGGAGAAGCTGGCAGACTCAAGGTAACCTTCCAGGTTAATCCTCACGTCGTTTAGGCTGAAGTTCCAGGCATTACTTACTAGGATCGAAGCGTAATACGTCGAGTTGCTGAAAGTCGGGTTCACGAGGTTCACGGTAGCCTTTTGGCCAGAAATGAGGAAGCCTGCGTACGTAGTAGATTGCGCTAGGGCCGAGAAATTAGTCCAGTTTATAGGGGCCAGGAACTGGGGTGGCACGAATGGATACTCGGGAGTTAAAGGAGATTCGATTACGTTTACGTTATAAGTCCCGTTGTTAACGAAGCTCAAGGCCTTCGGCAGATCAGTGCTTACCTTTATGAAGACGTTGGCACCGGTAGCGTTAAGCAGTATGTAATTAAGGAAATAGCTTTGCGTGACGAATTGCTCAGCCTTACTCGTGTTGGTTGAGTTAGTTGAGGTGGTGCTAGTGGAGTTAGAAGGCTGATGAGGATAAGTGAGTATTATAGTAACGTTATAGGCCAACTCTCTGTAAATCGTAATAGAGCCAAGAGGTTTTCCGTAGACGGGCTGTTGGGCTAAGGATTGGGCTGTAGAAGCTAAGACTAGGCCTAATAGCAGGGCTATTAGAAGCAGCGTGAAGGACTTCATTCGACATGGAGGAAATGTAAATAGTAAAAAACGTTATGGGAAAGCGTGGAGAGACCTTTAGTCGCCGTAGGCTGTGTCGTAATTCAGGACAACAGGGTTCTCTTGGTTCGAAGGAAGAAGCCTCCGAATCAAGGCCTTTTAGCCGTGCCTGGGGGCAAGGTGGAGTTCGGCGAGACGTTAGAACAAGCTGCGATGAGGGAGATGATGGAGGAGACGGGCCTTCTCGCGACTCCGAAGAGGGTTATGGCTATCCTCGACCTAATAAAGGAGGGGTTCCATTACGTCATCATAGACTTCCTCTGCGAGCTAAAAGGAGGAGTGCCCAGGGCTGGAAGCGACGCCTCAGAAATCGTGTGGTTGGGGAGAAACGAGCTCACCAGGTTCGGGATTTCGCCCTCGACCTATGAGATGCTGAAGAGGTATTTCAGCGGCGAGGACTTGCCCATAAGGATTATAGCGAAGGAGTAAT
Source organism: uncultured Desulfurococcales archaeon (assembly GCA_964428675.1). Taxonomy (GTDB): domain Archaea; phylum Thermoproteota; class Thermoprotei_A; order Sulfolobales; family Sulfolobaceae; genus Acd1. The sequence continues at coordinate 7,187 of CAYRZA010000002.1, forward strand.
CACTCGAATCTCCAGGTCGACTTGTCCTTAGAGTCCAGGACTTTAATGCCCGCGCTCTCCAGTATTGACCTTATCTGGTCGCTGAGATCGTACATCTTTCTGGCCCTCAACTGGTTCCTAACCTCTAGTACTGCGTCAATTACTTTGAATAACCTCTCGTTGACCGCCCCGAACTCCTCGTCCATCACGCCGAAGACCTCGTTGAAGACCCTGAAACCCTCGAGCGCTAATGTGGCGGAAGTGAAGTCCTCCATGTGTTGGACTTTCGTGAACACCAGGTCGGCCAACTTGTGAGTCACTATAAGTGCCTCGCTCGTGTTGAAATCTGTGCTCATCGCCTCGTGGAACTTCTCTATTAGATCCACGATTTCCCTTTGTACTTTCACCGCTTCATCATCTGATCTGTGCTTCGGCCCCTCGTTCACTATGCCCTTTAGAACCGCAACGGCGTCCTTAAGCCTCTGCAGACCCTTCTTCGCGCTCTCTAAGGCTTCATCGCTGTAGTCAAGCTCAGACCTGTAGTGCGCCGATAAGTACCAGTACCTCAGCACGTTAGGCCCCCAGGTCTTCAGGGCGTCCTTAAGGGGGATTATGTTCTTCAGGGACTTACTCATCTTCTCTTTCCTAATCGTCAGGTAAGCCACGTGGAGCCAGTAGTTCACCCACTTATGGCCCAATAGTGCCTCGCTCTGCGCTATTTCGTTCTCGTGATGCGGGAAGATCAAATCTATCCCGCCACCGTGGATGTCGAAGCTCTCCCCCAAGTACCTAGTGGACATGGTCGAGCACTCGATGTGCCACCCGGGCCTTCCCTTACCCCAGGGGGAATCCCAGTAGGGCTCTCCGGGCTTCCACGCCTTCCAGAGGGCGAAGTCGTAAGGGTTCTTCTTCTCCTTAACGAACTCCTCTCCCTGGTTCCACTGTTCCTTCTTAGTGTTAGATAACGCCCCGTAGTTGGGGAAAGTGTCCACGTCGAAGTAGACGCTCCCGCTGGGGGCAACGTAAGCGTGGCCCTTGTCTATGAGGCCCTGGATGAACTGGATTATTTCCTTAATGTGCTCAGTAACCTTGGGGTGGGCGTCTACCTTGACCTTAAGGGCGGAAAGGCCCTCCAAGTAGTCCTTAGTATAGAAGTCGACTATTTCCCTCCAGTCCTTCCCGGTCTCCTTTGCCCTGTTTATTATCTTGTCGTCTATGTCCGTTATGTTCTGTACCCTTATTACGTTATACCCCCTGAGCCTTAAGTACCTCACTATTGCGTCGAAGGCGACGAAAGTCCTACCGTGGCCTATGTGCACGTAATCGTACACCGTGGGCCCGCAGACGTACATCCTTACTGTCTGCGGCAGAATGGGCTTGAAGGTCTCCAGCTTTCTACCGAAGGTGTTGAATACTTTAATTTCCCTCAACCTAACAACAGCCTCCTTGTGATTTCCCTGACCTTTGGTATGTTGTAAAGTGTTTCGGCTTTTACTCCTAACTTCTCTCCGAACGTCACGCTAGCCAAGCCCGCCAGGAGGAAGGAGTAGGCCACGACGCCCAAGAAATCGTTATAAGGCTGTTCTATCACGAAGGGATTTATCACCCTTATCGTAGTCTCGTCAATTATGTCGTCGGACTTGAGGACTACTGGGGCGAAGACGTCCCACCTCGAGTAAAGCTCGATTTCGTTGTGATTTATTTCGGGTATTTCGCCGTAGAACGCCGGGTACTTGGCGTTCTCGTTGAACTCCTGCTTGAACCTCTCAGCTATTGCGATGTATTTCGAAGCGTAAAACACGGGGTACCTGTTCGAGATGAAGTCCACCAGCCTCCTCGCCTCGGCCTTCGCTGTCTCCATAGAGTCCCTAGTGGCTTCCAATAACCTCTCAGGCCTCAGGTCGACGCCCATGCCCCTTAAAATCTTGACTAAAGGCACGAAGACGTAGGGGAAAGAGAACCTCGTCTGCAACCCCTGGGGGATCTTTATTACTGGCAATCCCTTCTCCGCGGCCCATTTCATTAAATCTCCTCCAGACGTTATTACGACGATTTTACCTCCCATTTCGTAGGCCTTCAGCGTCGCAATCAACGTTTCCGTAGTAGTCCCGCTGTTAGAAACGCTGACCACTACCGTGTTCCTGTCAATACCCTTTACCTTATAACCCCTAAACAAGCTGAAAGGAAATGGCAACTCGAGCGCTTCTAAGAGCCTTCCAGGGATACCGCTTCCGCCTATTCCTAAATAGACTAGCCTCTCTCCCCTTATTTCTGGCACCTCTGCCTTCAGGCTCTCCTCGTAAAACTTAGGCCAGTTCTCGTAGGCGTTCAACTCAATCACCCTTGCTTAGGCTGAGGGAGACCGAGAACGGATTGGTGTTTATGTTCAGCGTGAAGGACTTGAGGCCTACGTCTTTCACCTTATGTATCAGCTCTAAGTAAGCCTCTTCAACTATTGCAAGCGTCGAGCCCAACAGATCGATTAGCGAGTCCCTGATCTTTTGATTACTAAGCGACGAAATGACTGCAGGCTGTAACGTCATCGACGCCACCACGTTGACCCTAATTATTAACTTGGTCAAAACTTGGATTGAGTCTTTCACGTTTCCTGCCTTTATTAGTTCGCTGAGCTCTTTGGCAATGTCGGCCAGTCTCTCCGACTCTGCCTTTAGGAACTTTAACGTCTCCGATTCGCTGAAGCTAAGTCCAGCCTCGGAAATCCCCTTAATTCCCTCGACCACTGAAACTAATGTATCGACCGATTTCACGTGATCATCTTTCCTAACGAGATTTAATGAATATATTGCCCTTGTCGGTTTTTCCCTACGTATGAAAAGGGTTGTAGTGATAGGCGGCGGAGCCGCTGGAATGAGCGCGTCGTCCAGAGTCAGAAGGCTCGACGAGAGCGCGGAAATTACGGTGTTTGAGGCAACTAAGATGGTCAGTCACGCCCCGTGTGGGATCCCCTATTACGTCGAGGGCCTGTTCAACGACGAGAACCTCTTCATGACTTACACTCCTCAGTTCTTCGTAGAGAAGAGGAAGATCAACGTCATGACCGAGACTAAGGTCACAGAGGTTGACCTGAGGTCGAGGGTAGTTTACGCTGAGGGGAAGGGGGGCAAGGTCAGAGCCGAATACGATTACTTAGTGATCGCTACTGGCGCTTCGCCAAAGGCGCTCCACACCGCAGAAGGCGACAGGGTGTTCTACGTTCATCACCCCGCGGAAGCTAAGGAGCTGAGGGAGAGGCTTTGGAGCCTCAACAAGATCGCTATTATAGGTGGAGGGATTACCGGGCTCGAAATGGCTGAGGCCTTGTCTGCCAGGGGTAAGAAGGTAATTCTCATCCACAGGAGCTCTTATCCTTTGAGTCACTTTCTAGATGATGACATGGGTAAAATCCTGGTGGAGAAAGTCATAAAGGGAGTCGACCTCAGGCTGAACGAGAACTTCGAGAGGGTTGAGGAGGGAGGAAGGGTGGTTATTACCGATAAGGGTAGGTACGAGGTCGATGGGACAATAGTTGCATTGGGGATAAGGCCAAACGTGGACTTGTTCAATGACTACATAAAGCTGGGAGAGACAGGGGCCATTGCAACGGACAGCTATATGAGGACGAACTTCAGGGAGGTCTACGCTGCCGGAGACGTTGCGGAATCGATAAACGTGGTCACCGGAAAGCCTGACTGGCAGCCCTTTGCGCCTGTAGCCAACAAGATGGGCTTCGTCGCCGGTTCTAATATTGCTGGTCACGAGATGAAGTTCCCAGGAGTAGTGGGAACGATGATAACCAAGTTCGGCGATTACTTCATTGCTAAGACCGGGCTCAGCGAGAAGGAAGCCAAGAAGCACGGCTTCAGGGTCTTCTCGGCCACTATTGAGAGTAAGACTAGGGCTAGGTACTACCCAGGAGCTAAGGACATTTACATAAAGTTAGTGATGGATGAGGACACTAAGAGGATTATCGGGGGGCAAATAATAGGAGGGGAAGAGGTGCTAGGCAGGATAGACGTAGTAGCCGCAATGATCCAGTCGAAGATGACGGTAGAGGAAGCGTTCTTCGTCGAGATGGGTTACCTGCCCGCTATAAGCAGAGTGTGGGATCCTCTCATCGTTGCGATAAGGCAGCTGATGAGGGCCGAATAAATCAAATGACTGAAAAGAAAATAGTTTCGGTAAGATGACAGTTTTTAAATATAAGTGGTATGACTGTAATTTGTAAGAAATGGAGCTTACGGTATCACTCAGGGAAGTAGCACGTCACGTAATATCATTGATTCACAACGTCATTTCCGTTCAGGAAGTTGAGGAGACTTCCCCGGGGTACTATGAGCCCTTTCCCCAGCTAGGTGCCAAGGTAAGTGAGATGGTCTTCGAAGTGGAGCCTAAGGAAGCGAGGTTCGTTGGCCTAGATGGTAGTAGCAAGAGCATGATAACTCCCAATGGCATAATAAGCGTGGCAGTGGTCGCTGTTTCGGGGGCTGACAGGCCTTTAATCGGAGTGTATCCGTCTTTCAATGGGCTGAGGGGGCTGAACCTTAAAGCCCCATTCGTCGCAGTGGCCCCGTCTTTCACTTCGGTAAGTTACCTGAGTGCAACTGCAAACGACTGGGTGATGGCTAGGTCGGTGGACGGCACGCTCTTCTCCGCATCGATGGGAGTCCAGAGGGTTGAGACCGAGCTGAGAGCGTACTTGGAAACCGTCGCACTCTCCGCAGTGAGCGGCAAGGTGCTCATAGACGGCCCGTTACTGCCCAG
>CAYRZA010000002.1:12026-26171 GCA_964428675.1 uncultured Desulfurococcales archaeon
TCGCACTCTCCGCAGTGAGCGGCAAGGTGCTCATAGACGGCCCGTTACTGCCCAGCTTTGTGGACCTGCCGTCAGAGGTAAGGAGAGTCCTGTCTAAGGGCAGGTACTCGAAGCTCAATAAGGACAACGTTGGGCTGGTCAAGAGAATAGATAGGTCTAAGATGCTGGTAGAGTCGTTAAAGCCTTATTCGTTGCAGTTCGAGGCCAAGTTCGGGATCAACCACTCGTCGTACATGAGCGATGAGGCTTTAATATCTTGGGTCCTCAGGAGTTTCACCTCTCCCCCCTACAGGCCGCTCGGGATAGGACCAATAATATACGAGCCTCACGGCTATAGGGTTTACGCATATTACCTGGCAGTCCCCTTGCACCCTTACGTTCACAAGTTCTCTATTTTCAGGGTTGAAAGCCTCTCTAGGGGAGAGGAGTTCGTGAGGGAAGTCGCTTCCCTCCCTCTGGGGACTGGAGGAGTTCCTTACCCCGTGTCTTACGCTGATAAGGTCGCGAGGGAGGTTAGGGGAGGACTAGTTAAGGCCCTCAGGGCTTACCTGGAGTCGTCTGGAATACCTCTAAGCTACGCCGGGAGGATGTCGGTGATAAGCGCATGAGCAACGAGGACATTTACACTTCTATAAAGAACAACATCGAGAGGGCGAGGGCTCTCGCTATAACTTTAGGGGAACCAGTGGGCAAAGTGGTCAGGGGGATTCCGTCAAAGGTCACAGCCGACGAACTGACCGTTAACGTCCTCATTCCGCCAGACGTGTATTACAAACACAGGAGCCTGGGGAAAATAGGAACGTTGCTCGGCGTCGTTGACATAAAGACGCTTTACTTCGTCCTTTTGAGAACGATAGGGTACGAGAGGGCAGACGCTGCTTCCGTGTTGTATTCAGACTCAACGCTTGTCAACACGACTGAGACGTCTGAGGAGGAGCCGGGCTCTTTGATAACTAACGTACTCGTGAAGTGCGAGATGCTGACGAAGTACGACGTTCTGAACGGCGGGCCTGTGGAGTCAGCTGACATAGTGATTGAGCCCCAGAGCCCAGTAATAATACCCAGGCCTGACATAATAGAAAAAGCCCTCGACCTTGACAGGGGACTGTTGCGATTGGGATTCCTCGAGAGCTCTAACGGCGTAAGGGTGTCGACGTCATTTGACGACCTGAACTACCACATGTTAGTCGTCGGCACTACGGGGACGGGGAAGACCTCGTTTATAAAGAACTTGATCGCGACCGTTTACCTCCTCGAGGACAAGACTAAAGTGTTCGTCCTGGACACGACCGGCGACTATTACCACATTTTCCTCCCGCCGGACTTCAATAGCCCAGTAGTGAAGGAGAGCTTGAAGAGCTTCTCCGAGTTGGTTGGAAACGTAAGGGGACTTGACGTTGATATCGTATACCCGATAACTAAGGCCTGGGTTAAGAAGTACACTAGGGGATTAGGGGATAAGAGGTCAATCATAACGGCCTACTACAACAACTACGTGAAGCCCATAGTGGACTTCTTGGCGAAGAAGGGTGTCAAGCTCTACGCCTCAGTCGACGACGAAGGAATCAACATATCGAGCTCCGAGTGGACAGCACGCGCTAGGATTCACCCCTTCTATTTCACCTTCAAGGGAGCCATGAGGATGCTGCCCAAGTTAAACCCGTACTTCAGCGAGCAGGCCTCACACTTCCTGAGGATACTCCTGAGCAAGCACAAGGACGAAATAAAGGGCTTCAAGAGCCTGATTGAAGTGCTGGAGAGCGACGTAAGCGAGCAACTGAAGATCCACAAGAGCACTAAGGAGAACATAATTAGGGGGATTTACCTCCTCGCCGGCACCGGGTTATTCAACGTTGGGGCCGAGAGGGACTCCCTTAAGAACGTCCTCTCTTCCGGCTATAGAATAGTAGTTTTCGACCTGTACAACAGCGAGATGGTTGATTTCGCGCAAAAGGTATTAATATATTATATTCTTGACAGGATTTTCGCGTTCAGGGAGAGGCAGATGAGGGCTGGCAAGCTCGAGGACAGGGCAGTGATAGTTATAGACGAGGCCCACAAGTTCTTCCCATCGTCCAAAGGTTCGGAGGAGGACACGAACTACGTGAGGAGAGTAGCCGGGAAGATAGCCCTCATGATGAGGCTGGGGAGAAGGAGGAAGATAGGCTTCATCTTCGCGACTCACAACCCGAACGACCTGAGCGAGATAATAGTCCAGCTCTCCAATAACAAGGTATTGTTCCGAATTAAGCCTGAGGTAGCGGAGTCGTTCGGCCTAAGCAAGGCTGAAGCGCAAATGCTTTCCAGGGAGAGGAACGGTATAGCCTACTTCATCTCGCCTTGGCTGAGGGAATCAAAGATAAAGATAAGGGTTCCAATACCTCCACCGTTAGGCCACTATGACCTCTCAAGGGGCTGACTTAGACAGGCTGAAGTCTGTCTTGAACAGGCTTAAGCTCAGGGATAGGGAAGCAGTCAAGGACTTCCTTAAGGTCATAGTTACTCTTTTGCCCCCTTCCACTGATTACGGCATATTCTTGGGCAAGATTGGAAGGCAAGAGTATTACCTGGACTTCAAAGGCGTCAGTGTTGTCCTTCTCAGTGAGGACGAATACTTACCTTACCTCTCGTCGAATGAAGTAAGGAAGGGAATAGATGAGCTCCCCGAGCAGGTGTTGAACACAGTAATGACAGACTATAAGAGGATTCTGAAGGAGCTCCTAGACCAAATACTCGACTACGCCAAGACCCACAAGGAGTATTATGAAGTCTATGACCGGGTGAACTCGGTTGTCAGTAAGTATATCTGAGACCGTAGCGAGGACGATAAGGATAATCCATTATGAGAACACGAACTTCATGGGTAGACTGCACGGAGGTGACATGCTACAGTTCTTAACGGATATAGGCTTCGTTGCAGCGTCGAAAGTGGCGAAGGGGACGGCCCTTTTGGCCTACCTCGACGACGTGGCCTTCAGGAAGCCCGTCGACCTCGGGGACATAATAACGCTCGAGGCCGAAGTGGATTACGTCTCCAAGTCGTCTATGGAAGTCGCAATGAGGGCCCTGAGGGACGGCGAAGTAGTAGTGGAGGCCACCGGGGCTTACGTAAAGGTCGACGAGTTCCTGAAGCCGACCCCTGTGGGGGTTGAAATAGTGCCGAGGGACGAGGAAGAGGTGAAGAAGCATAAGATGGCCCAAGAGAGGAGGGAGAGGAGGCTCGCTAAGATAGTCGACAGGAAGGAAAAGAGGTTCGACATTGACGATCCTACTAAAGGGATAAGGAACAGACTCGAGTCCTCCACGCTCGTGACTCCGGAGTTAACTTACGACGGGAGGCTCATGAGCGCCGGGAAACTGTTGAAGTTAATGGACGACCAGGGAGGGGCGACCGTACTGAAGTTCTTAGGTTATAAAGGCAGGGGCAACGGTTCCGTAGTGACTGTAGCAGTTAACGGGTTCAGCTTCTACTCGCCCGTTAAACTGGGTGACGTAATTCACATCTACTCAGGCCTTATGTACGTGGGGAACAAGAGTGCGGACGTCCTGCTGAAGGTCATAAAGGAAGACGTGAGGTCTGGGAACAAGGAGCACGTGGCTACCGCAATATTCTCTTACGTCAGGATCGACGAGAACGGCTCTCCTGTGCCAATGCCTCCCTTTGAGCCACAGAACGAGGCCGAGAGGAAGTTATATGAGGAAGCAATGAGAAGGAGAGCTTCTTTAGGTCTCTTACATACGAGGCCCAAATGATTCCGGAAGTTACGAGCCCGACGAAGGAGAACTCATATGCCATTGAGGGGCTGAGGAGTTCCGCGACGTATGTCATGAATGACCCCACGCTTGTTCCCATGTCTGCCCAAGCCGTTAGCAGGCCTGTGACCTGTCCCCGGTTCTTCTTAACGGTCTTCAAAACCAGCGAGTAGAAGGAGACGCTGAAGATGGACCACATAGACCCGAAGACCACGAAAAGTGAGGTCAGCTGATAAGGGCTTAACGACAGGTTGGCGACGAATAAGTAAATGATGCCGGACCTGACGGTGATTGCGAAGAGAGCCCAGAAGCCCTCCAGGTCCTTGACTATCTTTGGCGCCTGGAAGAAAAGGACCATCTGGACCGCGTAGAGGCCCATGTAACCCAAGAAGTAAAGGTCTTTCGGAGCGTTGACCGACTCTAGGGCTGGTATGTAGAGTATGTAAAAGGTCTCAGCGGAGACCTCGAACAGGAAGATGAGAGCTAATGGCTTGGAGAACTCCTTAACGTAGCTCAAGTCGAGCTTCGTGTTCTCCCTAACTTCGCTCCTGTAGTTAGGGATTATAGCGTTCAGTGGTATGGAAACCGCTAGCAAGCTCAAGGCTGCCGTTCCTTTGCTTACAGAGGTTAAGTTGATGAGGCTCCCAACGATGTTGCCGCCAAGGCTCGCTATAGATAGATAGGCGTTATGTTTAGGCAGGTCCTCTATGGGGAACCTCTCTAAGATGAAAGCGGAATAAAGCGGCGAGCCGATGGAGGAGGTGAAACCGAGGAGACCATAAGCTATTGGGTTTCCCGAGTAGAACACGACGGCCGTAGGGGGTATTTGAATTGCTGGAAAGGCCAGGAAAAGGGGTTTCCTGAGCGAGGTTCTGTCCACTAGGTAACCCCAGAAGTAAGACCCTATTGCGTTCATAACGTTGTAAAGGGTTATGACTACGCTCAAATCGGTCGCCGAATGGGTTTCGGAGTAGTACTTCAGGGGGTAATAGAGGGACACGACTGTTAGCGCTACGTTGACGCTGAAAAGCCCTAGGTAATACCTCACATAACTTATGCTACGCATGAAGTGCTTTTTTAAGACGAAGCCCCCTTACCCCTCCGTGAATCTAGCCGCGCTCCTCGTCACGGTTTTCGTTATTCTCCTCTTGGCCTTGAGGGAGTTCCTAAAAGTCGAGCCCTGGCTTGCAATGCTCCTCGGCGGCTCACTCATGATACTGTTCGGCGTAATAACGCCAGAGGAAGCCCTAATGAGCGTAGACTTAAACGTGATCCTGTTCCTCTTCTCGCTGTTCGTCTTCACTGCTGCCCTCGAGGTCTCGGGGTTCTTGGAGTATGTGGCCGCTAAAATGGCGATAAAGGTGAAGGACTACAAAAGGACTACCGCCCTCGCCTTCCTGCTATCAGCCCTCTTGAGCACGGTTGCGAGCAACGACGCCATCGCCGTTTCCTTTACTCCAATATTGCTTAACGTAGCTAAGAGGTTGAAGGTCGACGAGACCCCGTTCCTTTACGCGGTAGCTTACGGCGTGACGATAGGTAGCGTCATGACCCCCATAGGGAACCCACAGAATGTCCTAATCGCGCTACAAGGGGGCCTGTCGAACCCGTTCGTGCAGTTCCTCGAGTACTTGGCAATCCCCACCCTATTGAACCTCTTAATAACGCCTTACCTCATGTTCCTCGAGTTCAGGGACTCCTTTAAGTCAAAGCCAGTAACGGAGCTCGACGAGGAGGTCAAGCTCAGGGACCCCTTCACGGCCTATTTAGCTTTAGGCCTACTCGCTTCGACCATAGCGATCGCTGGCTTCTTGGCATCAGTGGGTTACGACTTCGTCGTGGCCTTCCTGGTCTCTTCTTCCGTCCTTTTGCTCTTCGTCAGGAGGAGAGAAGAATTGATCAGAGCGGTGGACTTCCCCACCCTTGTCTTCTTCATTGGGCTCTTCATCTTCGTGGAGGGAGTTTACAAGGGCGGAGTTCTGGACGCGATGTTGTCGTTCCTCCCCGGCCTGAACACTGTGCTGGGAGTGATGATCGTCAGTATCGTCCTTAGTCAAATAATAAGTAACGTCCCTCTCGTTGCTCTCTTACTGCCAGTAGTGCCTCACCAGGAGAGCCTTATGATAGCCTTAGCTGCAGGTAGTACGATAGCTGGTAACTTCACCCTGCTGGGCGCGGCGAGCAACGTAATAGTCTCGAGGGCTTCGGAAGTGAGGGGTGGTAAAAAACTCGACTATTTCGACTTCCTGAAGAAGTCCCTCCCAATACTTTTAGTTAACTTTTCTATATATTATCTGTTCATTTCTTGGGCTGGAAGAGCCTTGTAACTGCCAGAAGTTGCATTTCGTTTGTACCTTCCGCGATCTCCATTATCTTCGCGTCCCTGTAAAGCCTCTCAACCTTAGACCCCCTGTTGAGGCCGTGGCCGCCGAATATGTGGAGTGCCAGCCTTGTGACTTCCACTGCTGTGACAGCCGCGAAGTACTTGGCCATCGATGCCTCAATGGTGGCGTCAACGCCCTTATCTAGCAGTTCCGCTGCCCTGTGAACGAGTAGCCTGGCAGCCTCGACCTTAATGTAAGCGTCGGCTAAGTTGAAGCCTATCCACTCCTGCTCTATGATGGCCTTGCCGAACTGCTTCCTGCTCTGGGCCCTGGCTATCGCCTCCTCAAGCGCGCCTCTCGCGATGCCCACTGCTATCCCAGCGTATCCGTTCCTGGATATCATGAGCCCCTTAAGCGCGCCTCTGTACGCATCGCCTTCCTTCCCTATTATGCTGTCCTTTGGCACCCTAACGTTCTCGAATTTGACATAACCCACTCCAGCCCCCCTTATGCCCATTAGGTCGAGCTTCTGAACCTTTATTCCTGGGGTCTTCGCGTCGACGAGGAGCAAAGAAATCCCCTGCCTGTCGCCCGGGTTCCCGCTGGTCCTCGCCAGGACGACCATCTTAGTTGCATATGAGGCAGCGCTCGTGAATATCTTCTCCCCATTTATCACTAGCTCGTTACCTTCCGGCTTAGCTGTGGTCTGAAGCGCTCCTAAGTCGGAGCCGGCCTGCGGTTCAGTGAGGGCGACCGCGTAAATCTCCTGGCCTTTGATCCCCTTCTCTATCCACTCGGCCGCGGAGTCGCCTCCCACGGAGTAAAGCAACTGCAGGGCGTTCTGTTGCGTGTGCAAGCTATGCGAAGCGCCGCCGCTCTCAGCGCCTAATTCTTCCGTAGCTATAGCGAAGGCTTTCTCGCCAAGCTCTAGTCCTCCGTACTTCCTGGGCTGTTTCATGCCCAGTAGCCCCATGTTCGCCAAGTCCTTCACGATCTTGTCCCCACCGTCGTTAGTCTCGTCCATTTGCTTCGCGTACTCCCTAACGACTTTCTGCGCGTATTCCCTGATCTTGGCCTGGAACTCTTCTAGCTCCTTGCTGATGACTAAGCTCATGGCGATAGATTAGTAAGGTATAAACATTTTAAACATAGCGTGTTCCTCTGGTGAGCTTTTAATACTAGGAGCGAAAGCAATAATAAGGGGGTATCTAGCCTTCCAACAGCCCCGCAGTGGGCGGGATGAGGAAGGTGTCCTGCCGTGATCCTTTCTCTCATTTATCCCATTCAGATCGTTTACACCCTCATTATGCTAATAGTCACGTCGATTTTCGACATAAAGTATAGGGAAGTGCCCGACAGGCTTTGGATACCGTTCGTCCCCTTAGTGGTCTTCACGTATTTGGAGTTCAAGTACGTTAACCCGTTTGTCTTCGCTTACAGCTTAATCGTTTCGGTAGTTCTTCTGTTAGTCTTGGCTAAAGTAGGACTGATGGGAGGTGCAGACGTGGTCCTCATGCTTCTGTTAGGTTTAGGGAATCCTGTGGTCTTTCCGTTGATCTTCAATAGGTTCTCTTTAGTTGGGGGCGAAGCCCTGACGGTACTCATGTACACATCGTTCGCGATATTCCTTACTGGAGTCGTGAACTTCTTAAGGAATTTCGGCAAGACTAAGGGCCTCGACTTGAGGACCAGGCTCGTACTTTCGTATTCCGGGAGGAGAATGAAGGTCAGGGACTTCCTGACCTCGAAGTTCCTCTTCCCGCTCACCCTCGTCGACGATAGGGGGAACGTCACGCTTAGGCTCACCTTCGGCGTCGACGAAGACGACAAAGCGTGGAGGGAGAGGTATGCAGAGCTCGTGAGGAAGGGCATATTAAAGGACGATGCGGAAATATGGGTGACGTGGGGGGTTCCCGTAATACCATTTTTCCTCATAGGCTATGTCGCGAGCCTAATCGTTGGCCTGCCGATCTAGGCTAAACGTTTTAATCGTGTCGCGTAAAGGCTATTAGTGGACCCGTAGCTCAGCCAGGACAGAGCGCCGGCCTTCTAAGCCGGTGGTCCCGGGTTCGAATCCCGGCGGGTCCGCTACATCAGTTCTCCTTCCGTTAAACGCTCAAATCGAAATCGTAAAAGGCCTATTCAGCGAAAGTACTATTCCCAAGGCAGTTAACTGAGACAAAAATTAAGTGTTGTCAGAAAGTCGTTCACTCGTATTCTCTCCAAACCTTGCCACACTTAGTGCACTTGTAGAACCTAGTCGGTGGCTCGTCTGCCCTTCTGGTTTGGAGAATCCAGAAGAATGCCTCGTCGTTGCCGCATGCTGGACAAACTACTCCCTTCACTCTCTGTGCTCCAGCGGGCACGTCTTCAGATATTACCATTACCTTCTCCTTTTCCGTGTGTTTGAACGTCTGACTTACCTTAACTGCGGTATTGGCCTCCTCCTCGTAGCCGCAATTAGGGCATTTGTAAATCGTTTTGCCCCCAACCTTTCTAGGTACCATTAACGTCTTACACCTGGGGCAGAACTTCATGGCTCAATGGTTTGACGTTAGTACGCCATTCCTTTTTAGCTTTTCTTCTACTAGTGATAGAACGTTCCTACATACCTCAATCAGCTCTGGGTCTTCGTTCAGCCCCTTTACTTCTCCTTCAACGCCGCTCTCCTTGAGCTCCGAAAGGACTTCGTCCTCTGATCTCCCGAAAAACACGTGCTCGATGAACTCTCCTCTGAATACGCAGAGGAGGTAAATCGAGCTACCTACTAGGACGGCCCTCCTCTTCTCCCTTTTCAAACCGCTTCTAGCTCCGACTCGAACCTGTTCAAGTCCTCTAATGCCTTCTCAGCGGCCGCCTTGAAAGCCTCCACGGGTTTTATAGATCCATCCGTCATTACCCTAATGACTATTTTCCTTTCCAGCGGGTGGGGCATCGAGTAGCTGGCGAACTTAACTCCTTTCACCTTGAGCAGGTAGTGCGCTATTAGGTTGCCAAGGGTGTGCTCCTCGCCCTCAACGATTATTTCTGCGTAGTCTTCCCCTTTCTTGTTCACTTTGATCTCCATGCCCCCCTGACCTCCGGCAACTTCCTGGATTCAACGTTTTTACATACGGGACACCTTAAATGACCTTCGTCAATCGGTCTCATCTCAGCCCCGCAAATAGAGCACCTAGCGTAAACGACTCCTAAGTCTTTCTGCTTTAATGTGAGGGGCGCAGGTAGGTAAAAGGCGAGGGGCTTCGCCTTTATTATGTCCCCAGCCTTCATGTAGTCCGTGATCCTCTCGACCTTGGCGTTAACTATTTGGGAAATGTGTATGTAGGCCGACAAGTGGCTCTGCACGGGTTTCTCGTCTATCCCCACTATCGTGCCTATTGCGATGTCCTCTCTTACCTGCTCAACGAGGAAGTACACGTACTTGGCCTTTTTTAGCGCCAGGAGTCCGGGCCTCTTCTGATTTATCACGTTACCCTTCCTGTTTATCATGTCGATGAAAGTGGTTCCAGGTACTGCTACCCTAACGACGCCGTTCTCCTCATAGGCCCCTTCGCCGGCCGTCAGCTCCTCAATGACGCCGAGCTCCTCGCCGGGCAAAACGAACTCCGATTGTCCCCTCAACTTTTACCACGGGAAGATGTACTCATCAAAGCGATTTAATATTATCATTTTCGCCTCTCCAGGCGTTAAGACGGGCTTCTCGAAGTCGTAAAGGTCGTCAATCGGTACCCTTGGGCAAGAGGTGATTACGAAGGCCTCGACTTCGTTGGGCAAATTCCTCAGGGTCTCATGGGTTGTCACCCTGTTGGTGAACACCAGGACCTCTTTCCCTAGGGTCTCAAGCCCTCTCCTTATGTACTCCACCAATGTGGGCCTGTTCTGCCCCGTCTTCAAGCCCTGTATTATGCCCCAAACCCTGGCCTCTCTAGCCTCGAAGACCTTAGCGAGCCTCACCTTAACTACCCTGTAGGCCTCTTCCGTTACGTCAACTACTCTATCCTCATACGGGTCGAGCTTAAGCGTAGGCTTGCGGGTGGCTAGTGCCACACCTAGGGAGTGGAACTTCCCCCCAGAAATGTTCACGTAAGCGTCGGAGTCGTCCCTTACCGCGTAGAGGTCACAGCCCAAGACCTGGCCCTCCAGCATGAAGGGTGGCCTGGCGAACCCCACGTTAACCTTGAAGTGTTTCGACAGGAAGTCCCTGACCTTAGGCAGGAGCTTTATGTGTTGCAGGGTCGCACTAACGTTTATCTTCTTGGCACCGAGGTCCTCTAGTTTCTGCTCCAGCTCCTCTAAGGTTTCGTAGCTGACGTCGAGATTGCTGAATGCTGGCACGTAAACGACTTGGTTCTTAGGGACGTACCAGGGATAGGGGGTATGGCCGAAGTGGACGATCAGGTCGGCCTTTATTGCTGTGGCCTCCTCGTCGGCTAGATCGCATGCTCCCCACGAGGGCTCTGCGCTCACTATGAACTCAACTTCTGGGAACTCGGACTTGAGAGAGGAGACAACTTTGAGCGAAAAAACCCGTAGGCCTTCAGGGAACTGTAATAAAACCCTCGTAGGCCTTCTCTTCCTTATCTCTTCCTTTACCCTCTCGAGTTCGAAGTCATAGCTCACTGGGCTGGGGCCTCCTGCTTCTTGAGGGGCACCACCTCTATTCTGCACTTCAGCGGGAGCTTGGACTTGGCTATTTCTAAAGCCTCCTTCCCTGCGTCAAGGAATCTGGCCGGAACCCTAACGATCATTATGATCTCCCCTTGCTTCTCCACCCTGGCTGCAGTACCGATGGGCTTACCAAATGAGAGCCTCATGCCGTCCTGAAGCCTGTCCGCTCCTGCGAACGCCATCATCTTGTTCTCCCTAAGGACGTGGTGGGGATACTTCAGCACCCAGAGCCACCAAGAGCTCTCACCTCCAGTCTTCTTCGTTAAGTGCTTCAGCGTTATTACACGTGCGGCCTCAAGCGCGTTGTGCCTTATTTGTCCTGTCTCAACGGCCACAAGCCTAAGTTCGTAATCGTAGTCGCCCTTGTGGTTGCCAGCGGTGAACTTTGTGATCTTTGGCATTGGTACTCCTGGTATGTATTCCTTCCTAGTGTAAGGTGGTCCTGAGAAGTGCCTGTAACACCTTCCGGGCCTTAGGGGCATTGATCGTTGGTATTCTGCAGGCCTTTTTAAGTTATTCAGTCGCTTCGAGGACTTGAAGCACGGTCTTAATGTGGGTGAGGATGTCGTCGATAGTATTTCTCAACGTGAGTACCTTTTTCGGATCGTCGCATTCGCACTTCGCTACTATGAAAATCGCCCTTTCCGTGTGATAGGTGGTCAACTGGATCCCTTGCGGCAAGTCAACGTTGTCCACCCTTACGGCTTCCTCGACCTCTCTCGCGTGGGGCGTATCGACCTCTATTTCGACCTCTATCTTCAAACCCTTATCAGACCCTCCTTGTCGGACTCCATAAAAAACCTGCTAGTGAAGGCCTTATCGCCGTTCTTTATAGCAATCACTTTGTCGCCTTTGACCTTTCCTCCCTGCACTAGGATTTGCCTGACGAGGAGGGGGGACTTGAGGTTCGTGTCTACGTAAATCGTGTTGCCCCTTTCTGAGACTTCCCCAATTACGAACCCCTTGCCCAGCTCCTCCCTATACATGTTCACCAACGCGGTCGCGAACTCGGGATTCATGACAAGTTCGTATATCGCCGATGCCCCCACCAAGTCGAGGGCGAGCATGGAGGAGAAGGTAAGCTCGAGCAGGTCCAATCCACGCACGAAGAACCTGTCAGTTATTACATCCTTGGACGTTATGTTCGGGTTGAACCTCTGTGCAGATACTACTAGCCTGTAAAGGAGAGAGTTCTTCTGGGCTTCATTGAGCTCGTTAAACTTCGACGTTAGGTCGATCTTGAGCTCCCTGAGCACGCTTTCCGCCCCGTTCCTGTTGCCGCTAACGTCGGGCACGTAAGGGTCTATGGTAATTGTCAGGGACGTGAAGAGGGGGAGCTCTTGGTAGCTAAGCAACTTCGGGCCCGTCTCGACCTCCATCCCGAATCCTTTTAGCGCTTCGATTCTTCTCGCCTCTATGTCGCTGGGGTTCCTCCTGTCGAAAGTGAGGGAAAAGAGGAGGGCCGTCGCGAAAGGTATGACGTCTTCTTCGCTCGGTTCTAAAAGCGATGTAAACGACGTCTTACCTATATAGTACACAGTCCTGTTGAACGTTAGAGCGTTACCGTCCTTATTCCTGGTCAACTGTAACTCGCAGTCGCTGTCCTTCGAGAAGGAAATTGCCAGCGGGCCGGGTGCTCTCTTCGAGATAATGAAAGAGAAGATCAGCGAGTCGGGGTCGTAGGTTGCCCTTATGCAGTTAACCTTCGTGATCAGCTCGTTTGTCAGCGCCTTCAGCTCCTCCGGACTGAGCTCTCTGAGGAACCTTTCCATATCTCCTTATCTCCTCCTGGAGTCTTGTGAGGTTCACCTCTTTAATAAAGACGAACCCTAAGGAGTACGCAAATAACTCCAACACCCTGATGCCAATTGCGTATAGCGGAGGGAGGACGGAGGTTAACGCTAACTCGCTACTAACTGCTCCCGCTGGAATAGGTATGAGGAGAGAGACAAAATATAGCTGGTTCAGGTAAAGGGAGTAGAGGTAGGAATGGAAAACGAAATAGAAGGGTAGGGCTTGAACCGCATACTCGAGAATCGTTATTATTGCAGAAAAAGACGTCAGTTTCGAGTTCATCTTGTCCCTGGTGACCTGCTTGGCCCTCTGATAGGCCTTCGATATTTCTGGATACTCCTGGAGCTTCTTGAATATGTAGTCCTCTAACTTATTCATCTTGGAACCTGCGGTCCCCGCTATGTAGCCCATTATCAATAACCAATACAAGATGTTGCCGAACGCGATGAGCACGTAGAAGAAGCTAAGCAGTTCTGGCCTGACGAAAAGCACCGCCAGGAAAAGGAAGCTCCCTATAACGACATCATAAAAGGCTATTATAAAGCTGTAAACTAACGCGTCCTCAATCTTCACCCCTCTGTTTACGTAAACGAGGGCCCTTGAGAGGTCCGGTCCCAAGGCGCCGGGTATGATAAGGGAGACCGCGTTGCCCAACAGTCTCGCCTTCAGTGCGGTGCCGTAACTCACTTCCGCTATCATGGAGTCCCTAACTGCGGCAATCGCGTTAGAAACGAAGTAGGCAAGGAAGAAAGAAGGGACGAAGTACCACGGTAGTAGGAGCAATATTTCGAAAGGGTCGACGTGGAATATTATTATGTATGCTACGATAACCACAATCGGTAGTGCTGCGCTCGCTATCAGCTTCTTATTCTTCATCTATCTCCTTCGAATAAAGCAGCCCTCTGGATAACAAATCTTAACATAACTGTCATGCCTCATTACCATGAACTCGCCAGCACTTCCGTCTGACCTCTGGAATTCACAGACGCCAGGCTTGATTTCGCCGTTCAGGTAGGGGTACTCCTTTTTGACACACGTCCTGCAGTTCGGGTTCCTCTTCATTTTAACCTTCTGAAACCTCAGGGAGTCAAGTTCTACTACGAGCATCTCGTCCTCCCTATATCCCCTAAGGTAGTTGAGAACTAGCTGAACCTCGAGGTTAGCGGCCATGGTAGTTGCGGTTATTACAGTGCCGAGGGTCTCGCAGGCGTTAGTTTCGTTTTGGTCGTAGCTTATGAAGCACGAGAGGCACGAGGTCTCCTCAGGGACTATGAGCTTCACGGTCAGGTACTCCTTGTTCACGCCGGCGTAAACGAGCGGCTTTCTCAGTTTAACGCAGGCGTCGTTGAGGACGAGCCTGGAGTATAGGCTGTCTAGCGCGTCGATCACTATATCGGCCTTACTCACGTAGAGCTCCGCCGTTTCTGGCGATATTATGTCGTGGTTTTTCTCGACCTCAACCTCGGAGTTTATCTCCTTGACTCTCTCAGCGCATACGTCGACCTTAGGTTTGCCTACATCTTTTTCCGTAAACAAGTGAGTCCTATGCAAGTTCGTGAGCTCCACGAAGTCCGCGTCCACGAGTATCAACTTCTTGACTCCCATT
>CAYRZA010000003.1:0-20486 GCA_964428675.1 uncultured Desulfurococcales archaeon
TCTTTTGCTGTTTCCTTATCTCTTCTTGGATTTGATTTAAAATGGCAACTACCTCGTTGTAGGCCTGTACGTTCTTCGCGAGTTCGAGGTTAGCGCTTTCCAAACTCTTCTTGAGCTCCTCCTCTCTCCTGTTCAGGATCTCCTCCGCCTTATCAACGCTTACCTCAGCGTAGTAATCAAGGCCTAAGTGAATTAGCACTTTCGTTGGCTCCAAGCTGTTTATTTTCACTATTACGTTCCCTCTTCGGTCTAACGCCATCAGGAACTCTCCCTGGCCCTGCTTAAGGATCTTTATGGACTCCTTCGCTGACGTCACTGAGCTCAGGGCGTCGTTCAGGTCGTTAACTACTTTTTGCAATGCATCGATATTAGCTTTCAGTATTGACGCCTGATTTACTAAGTCCTCTACGGTAACCCCTTGGGCCATTTAACTCACAGGATGATCTTATCCAACTTACTTAAGTCTATGACTGTCTTGTCCTTTACCTCCTCTAAGCTTACTTCCTTTACCTCCTCTATCTTTATGTTGTACCTCCTTATCTTGTTCTTACTGCCCAACCAGGAGTAAATGTACTCGATGGCGTCCTGAGGCCTTACAGCCCTAACGTACTTTACGAACTTCTGCCTTGTGGGGTAATGGTCAGCGTTGAATAATGCCGTCCCGCTGACCTTGTAAACCTTAACTTCCATACTAACTGGAGAATGCCTGTTGGATTCTTAAAATCTCTGGTCCCGTAGTCTCCGAGCCCACCAGTATGCCGTTCTTATTCACGACCAACCCCAACTTGACGTAAGCGTTGCCGAAGTTTACAGTCCCGGTATCTAGCTTAATCCTAAAGAGCTCCTCAAGTCCCTTAAGCTCTTCTTCTTTCGCGTCTGCGTGCACTAAGCCGCCGAAGTCCGTCACGACCCCTGCACTTCCTACAGCCAATACGTTAGCTATTGTACCCCTCCTCACGTTGTCCATTTGCAGGGCTTCCTTGACGTACTTGAGTTCGGTTTCGTTCAGCTCCGGATATACTAGCGCACCGTTGTCATTCATCAGGATCGAGTTCCCGAGGGCGTTAGGCCTTATCTTTAGGATCTCCACCCTAACGCCCTTCAGCCTCTCCTTCAACTTCCTGTATTCGTCTTCGTCGACAGTACGGGGCAGGAGTACCACTTCGTTATTGCCGGCTACGAAAACCCCGTTAAGCACGCTTTTGCTTATCGTAGTCTCCACTATTTCGGTCTTCAGGACTTCCTCAATCGTGTTCAACTCCTCTTTAGATAGGCCAGGCGGTACGAGAGTATAAGTATCATTAGTAAACAGGAAAAGACCTATATTTTCGTTTGAAAAAATGCTCAGTTTTCCTAAATTCATTCCTGTTTCACGGCGAGGGTAACTAAGTAAGTCTTCTCGCCTATCTTCTTTGCGGCCACCCTCACATTCCTCACTATCTTGTCCCTGCCATTAGTTGATATGCTGCGCACCAGCACTGGATCCAGAACTACTCTCTCGGCTCCTGTATGCCTCTTAATTACCTCTCTAATAGTCCTCAAGGCTCTCCTGAACCTGACGTTCCTTCTGCCCATGAAAACCCTCTTGAAGTTTATTACCATCTCAAAGTAATCCTTCTCCTTCATGGCTCACACCTTCAGATCTTGTCTCCTCCAGTCCCTCCTCAGCGGGTTCACTGTTATCTTCCTCTTGGTCTTTATAATGACCCAAGCCGGGATGGGCGAATTGGCCTTGAGAGCTTTTGCCAGCCTCAGCTTATAAGCGTGAGGCTTGTTCCTGCTCATTTCCAACCCCTTTCTTTAATCGTTATTTTAAAGTCTCTCCTCTCCCTGCTAGTTATCTGCTCGAGTATTTGCCTCAGCATGTCGTCCGTTATCGGTATTGGAACCCTTCCTGACTGGGCCAACGCTATCAGCTGGTTCTCTAAAGCCTCTGCCAGCTCTGGCCTCACTAACTCTATGTTCTTCAGCCTCAATCTGGCCTCCTGGGTCAGAATAGCCCTTAATAACGCCTCTTTCTGCTCCTGCAACTGCTTCTTCCTGGCCTGTTCCTCCGCTAGCCTCTTCTGTTCTTCTACAGTTCTCCTCCTCAGGAGTTCCTCCAGTTCACTATCGTACTCGAAGTCCTCACTCAAGGCCCATCACTCTCATAAATACTTCTTTAACTCTGGGTTATTTTCGGCTAGCTGTTTAAAGATTTCGTATGAAAGTCTGTCAAGGAGCGACCTGCCCTTAGGGCTTAAAGTCCTGCCCTTTTGAGTCTTCATCACGAGACCGGCCTTCTCCAACTGCCTTAACATAAGTCTCATGGCGTGTCCGGGAGCCTTCACGCTCCTCGGTGGCTTAGCTCCCCTTCTCTTCCTCCAGCTGTATTCCTTCCTCAGCCTCTCAATGCCTATAGTTCTCCTTATGTATAGCTTCCTGAGGAGCGACGCAGCCCTTATGTACCACCACTCCTCAGGGTTGTCTGGCACCCTTTCGTTATACGAGGCGGTCTTAGCGTAGAACGACCACTCCGCTGGCTGCACTTCCTTTACGTTCTCCTTCAAGTATTCGGCAAGCCTCTTGATCAACAGGTCTGGGGGCACCATCTTCGCTGTTATCATTCCGTTCAGAGTTCTGACGTTCGTCGAAGATTTAAAATTTTGTGACCTACATCCGCCCTGTGAGGTTTTACATAGCTGACGAGCGGGACATACTCGAGGGGAAGGTCACTGACATATACTTCGAGAGGACCCTTAAGGTGCTCGAGCACCTCAAGATAGAGAACGACTTAGTTAGGATGGAAATTCACAGCTACGGCCTGCCAAAGGGATACAGCTGGGCCGTCTTCACTGGACTAAAAGAGGTGCTCAATCTGTTTGAGGGAAAGCCTGTAACCGTTTACGCGATGCCCGAAGGTACCCTGTTCAAGGAGATAGAGCCGGTAATGATAATCGAGGGCCGTTACAGGGACTTCGGGGTGTACGAGACGGAGTTCTTAGGTATTTTGAGGCACTATTCGAGCATCTCGACTAAGGCCGCCAGGATTAAGTTATTAGCCATGGACAAGCTAGTCCTCTTCTTCGGCCTCAGGGCGTTGCACCCAGCCATCGGCCCGATGGCGGACAGGGCAGCGTACATTGGGGGATGTGACGGGGTATCCGGGGCGTTTAACGAGAGTACTATTGGCGTTAAGCCCTCTGGAACCATGCCGCACGCCTTAATGCTCGTGGTCGGAGACAACGTAACTGCATGGAAGGCCTTCGACGAGGCCATGCCACCTGACGTTCTCAGGATCATTTTGGCCGACACTTTCGAGGACGAGAGGACTGAGGCTCTGAAGGCCGCACAGTTGCTAAAGGAGAAACTGTGGGGGATAAGACTCGACACGCCATCAAGCAGAAGGGGAAGCATGAGGAAGATCGTCCAGGAGGTAAGGTGGACCTTGGACATAAACGGGTATAAAAACGTAAAGATACTAGTCAGCGGCGGGATAGACGAAGACGACGTAATCGAGCTGAGGGATTACGTAGACGGCTTCGGCGTCGGTACCAGCATAGCGTTCCCTCCGAGCGTCGACTTCAGCGCCGATATAGTGGAGAAATTCGTGGGAGGCAAGTGGGTTCCGTTCACGAAGAGGGGCAAATGGCCAGGAGCGAAACAAGTCTGGCGCTGCGGGGAAACGCCCGACAGCGATGTAATTACCCTCCTCGACGAAAGGCCTCCTAAAGAGGGCTGTAGACCCCTGTTAGTTAAGTATATAGAAAACGGAAAGATAGTAAGGGAAGTTCCGAGCGAGAAAGAAATCAGGGAATACGTTCTGAGCCAGCTTAGGGCCCTCAGCACGAAAGGTTAGGCCAAGTTTATCTCCTTGAGGTTTTCGATCGACCTGTTTATTGAGATCTCTGCAATGGGCTCCAGTTTCCTGACTGCACTGTACAGCCTAAGTAAGAAGCCCACGACCTTCGAGGAGGCCTTTGACCCCTTCTTATCGACTAGGGACGACTGTATTCCCTCGGCCTCAATCAAGAGGGTCTTCCTCAACACCCTCAGCTCTTCGAGCACTTCATTCGCCTCTTCGAGCTTCCATTCGGTTCTCAGCTTCGCTATGTGGTCGATTAGGGTCTCCATCTGGTTCAGTAACACCGAGAGCTTGTCGTAATACTCCTGGAGCTTCGAAAGGGTATCTGGCGGTAGGCTGAGGAGGTCATTAGCGGCCTCGCTTATGTCGTCAGCCGCCTCCTCGAGGGACTTTATGATGATTCTATTGCCTATTATCTGAACCGTTGGTATCCCCATGATGTATGCCAAGTTCCTGTTCATCTGGGCTAGGATCAGCTGTCTCAAAGCTAAGTAATACAGCCTGTCGACCTCCTTTTCGAGCTCTATGACCTCCTCAATGAACCTCCTCGAAGCGTTCTTTATGCCGTAGGATAGGTAAGTGACCATTAACTTGAGGTTGCCGACGAACTGCGAGAAAAGCACGTTGAAGTTATGCTTGGTGGGGTCTATGTAGGACTTCACTTCGATCGTGTTGAGGTCTTGAGTTACCATTTCGAGGCCTATTAAGTCCCTAGTCAGCTCCCTCGTCTTCCTCAGGATCTCGTTAGAGATCATACCGCTCTCGGAGGCGATCGTTATGCTGTCGTAGCCCAAGATGTAAAGGGACCTCAAAACCCTGTCCAAAAGCTCAGGGTCGGTTTTCTCCGACACCTTAACCGAGATCTCCCTCTTAACGTTCTGCGGGTTGTAGCTAGGCGGGAATATCTTGAGGCTCCCGTCCTCCTCTACATCTATATAAACGCTGGTGCCCGGCTTCAGGTTCACGCTCTTAACCCAGTCGGCGGGTAGTGAGACCATTAAAGTCGACTTGCCGAATCTTTGAACTTTCCTCACGTCCATTTTATCTGAATATGAGGAAGTACTAACATGTTTAAAAAGCTTTAATCTTTCACGGCGGGATTTCAACAACCCTTCCGAATTTTTTTAACATCACGTCGCCTCCCTGTGTGGGGATGACCCTCATCCCCACTGGCCTCCTCTTGACGTGGTATACCGCCGCCATATCCTTGATCAGCGGCCTTATCAGATCGGGTCTTACTGCCACCATGTCGAGCCCGGCGACGCAGACGAAGCTCAACGCCACTAGGTCCTTCAGCCTTATGAGCCCCTCGGAAGCCCTCTGCGTGAGGGTGTCGTCTTCCGCCACGGGCAGCATGAGCTCAGAGAACCCTATTGCGTTCACTTTGGCGAGCACGGAGGCTCTGAATATCCTTTGATTAATTTCGTGCACAGTGTAAATGTGGGAGATATCGTAGAGCCTCTTCCCGCTGAGTTCCTCAATTACGGTTCCCACGCTCTCCTTACCCCAAGGGGACAGGGAAACGTCCAGGCCCAAGTATTTCACTCCCAACTTCTTCGCGTATATCCTGGCCAGCTCGTCCCCTCTGGCTAGGGCCCTGACCTCGTTACCAGACCTGAACTCCTCTACGTAAAGGAGGGACGCCGACAAGCTGGGCACAGCAACGTCCCCAGTACCGCTGGGAAAGTACGGCGAGACGACGAAGTAGTCGCTGAAAGTTATGGAGAACCTCGAAGCCCTTTCTGGATCGAGGTTCCTGTACAGCTCCTCGACTTTATCAAACTGCTCAGTTCCCTTCATCAGGATCGAGGCGTAGACGTTTTCTGCTTCTAAGTACTCAGGGATCCTCTCGACCCTCTGGTCCTTGAGGGTCAAGTGCATTAGACCCCAAAGCAACTCCTTGTGCTCGTCCGCGAGCTCCAAGGCCTTATCCAGCGATACGTCCCTCGGCAGGGGAGCGAAGGTCAGCCTCTTCGTTAGCACCTCCTCGTCCTTTATTTCATCGAGCTTCGACGCTAGCTCTTCAACCTGTACTGGGTCGAACGAGGGTAGGTGGACCACGAGTGCCCTCAGCTTCATGTGTGGGAAAGTGTAGGAAAGTTTCGAAATAAATCTAAATAAGAAACGTTGCGAGAGCATTACAGTGCCCAGGCTCGTCGCTTTGGTCACTAGGGACGACGCTGACACGTTATATCACGTGCTCTCGCTCGCGTCTGGGGCAATTGCTATGGGTTGGGAGGTTCACGTCTTCATGACGTCAAGTGCGGCGATCCTTCTAACGAAGGAGATCTCAGGGAGAGCTAAGCTCTCAGTCAAGGGAATTTCCAAGTTTTACGTGAAGCACATGATGAAGAAGCTGGGTATAAGGGAAGTGGACGCGTTCCTAAAGGAGGTCATTAAGGCTGGTGCTAAGTTTTACGCTGACGAGGCTGTACTGAGGATAGCAGGCTTCACCCCTAACGACTTAATGGAGGGCGTGAGCGTTTCTGGGACTATAACTTTCCTTAACTTAGCGAAGGAAGCGGACGTGGTGATAACGCTGTGATTATTGAGGGCGACGAGATGTGTCCGGCACTGCTTTTGAGGTTCAAAGAGGCTTACGATTCTGCAAGAAACGGCGACGTTATAGAAATCAGAACTAAATGGTATGCGGCGACCCAAGAGCTCAGTAAGCTGTGCGAGGTCATTGGATGCAAGGTAATAGAGCTGAGAGAGGAGAAAGGGAAGTACATTATAAAGATTGCAGTTGTTAAGTCCTAAAATTAAGTATTTTTACCTTAAGTTCACATACTAACTACGAGGAGATCCCTATTGTGTCAAATCGGGTCTTCGAAAACGTAGTTGATTTGATGCAAGGCATGTGGCCAACTCCTATGATAAGGGTTTCCGAAAACGCCTGGGCCAAGCTCGAGTTTTACAACCCCATTAGTCACAGCGTCAAGGACAGGACGGCCCTTTATTTAGTGCTCCAAGCGATAAAAGAAGGGAAGAAAGAGCTAGTAGAGACTACGTCAGGCAACACCGGTCTAGCTATGGCCGCGTTGGCTTCCGTTCTAGGCCTGAAGTTCACGGTCTTCTTACCGGCGGTGGCCTCAGAGGGCTATAAGATACTCCTGAAGATGTTCGGGGCCGAGGTCTACAACGGGGGAAAGACCACTGTTGAGACCTTACCGTTGGTCAAGAAGTTCGCGGAGTTGAGCGGGGCCTACCATCCGGATCAGTTCCACAACGAGCTCAATATAATTGCACACTACGAGACTACCGCTAGGGAGATCGACGAGCAAATGAGGTCCATAAACAGGAGGGTCGAGAGGATAATAGCTAGCATGGGCACAGGAGGTCACGCAGTCGGTATAGGGAAGTATTTCAAGGACAAGTACGGCGACAGCGTTGAAGTTATAGGAGTCGTGCCGGCGAAGGGGTCTAGGATACCGGGGATAAAGAGGCAGGACGAGGGGAACCCCTTCGACGAGAAGTACAAAGTAATTGATGAGGTGATAGAGGTTACTGACGAGGAGGCCTACCTTGGGACTAAGGAAGTAGCGAGAAAGGTCGGAATCCTCGTGGGTCTGAGTTCGGGCGCGACGTATTACGCCTATTCCAGGTTCAAGAAGGACGATAAGACGACGGTGCTGATATTCCCCGACGACGGTTTCAGGTATACAGAAGAGTTCGAGAACTTAGAGCTTAAGGTTTCAGGTAGTCGTTCGCCATGATGTTAAAAAATTTAAAATTAATCATAGATATGATCACCTCGCAAGTAAGCATAAGAAAGGAAGGCGGTGTGAACGTTGTTGTTAAGTGCTATGAGTCCAGTGCGTCGTTTAAGTGGTTCATCCTGAGCCCGATGTTCAGGGCCTCATACCCCTATGTTTTTTCCTCAGCGGAGCGCATGAGGAGGGAGCTCGACTTCTTCTTGCTCGGAGATTGGGAAAGCTTTGCCGTGCCTAGAATAATAGACTTCGACCTTAAGAGGAAATGCGTGAAGAGGGAGTTCGTTGACGCGAGGCCACCTGAAAGGCCAGAGGACTTCGAGCTGATTGGTGTCGCACTCAACGAGGTGCACGACAAGGGCTACGTAATGGGAGACACTAAGCCCCAGAACTACGTGATAAAAGGGGACACAGTCTACGTGATAGATGCGGAACAATCGATGAAACAGGATAACAAGAGGTACAAGGCCTGGGACTTGGTGGTGTTGTTTTTCTTCACTTCTTACCTGTTTTTAAACAGTTATGAGAAGTTCGTAGAGGCGGTCGAGTACTTCAAGAAAGGATATTCTATAATGGACGAATTGGCCTATCATGTGTTTGATTACCGTAACCTAGGGATGCTCGGCATGATACCGGCTCCTTTTCTCGTCTATTTGAAGAGATCACTTCTCAATAGCTAGGGCTATTTCGGAGTCCTTCCTGACTATCCTAATTGTGGAAAGGGTTAGCCTGAAACCACACGCAGGGCACCTGTAGTAATACCTCACCACCTTTTCGTTACCTACGTTCTCGCTTTCTACAAGCAGGTCCATGAAGATGCCGCACTTGGGACAAGGTACTTTATTCACTAGTTTAAATGGTCGCAAGTCGGATATAACGTTGTGCTGGACAGGTACGGCAGACCGGTCGAGGACCTCAGGATCACGCTTACCCACGCATGTAACTTCGAATGTTTCTTCTGCCATATGGAGGGCGAGGGTTTATACGATCGCACCTATTTAAGTCCAGAAGACATTTACTTAATCGCGAAGGTAGCTAAGGAGTTCGGCGTCAGCTCAGCGAAGCTAACTGGCGGGGAACCGACGCTCAGGAGGGACTTGACGGAAATCGTAAGGTTATTGAAGTCTCTTGGGCTCGAAGTCTCGATGACCACCAACGGCTTCCTGTTAGAGGGTCTCGCGCCCAAGCTGAAGGAGGCCGGACTCGATAGGGTCAATATAAGCTTGCACGCGGCCACGAGGGACACCTTTAAGAGGATTACTGGGGTTGACGCCTTTGATAGGGTACTTAAAGGGATTAGAGCTGCAGTCGAGTCTGGCCTAAGGCCGGTTAAGCTCAACTTCGTCGTAAATGAGGTCAACTACGGGGAGTGGAGGGAGTTCCTAAACCTAGCAGAAAGTTTAGGCGTCGATTGGGTTAACTTCATCGAACTCCACCCAGTCGGTAGGGGGGCTTCAGCGTTTTCGTACCATAGAAGGCTAGATGAAATAGAAAGTTTTCTTAAACAAAATGGGAAGTTTATTCTGATAAATAAGAAACATAATAGGCCAGTATACCAGTACGAGAGCCTGAAGGTGGCCCTGATTGAGCCTTATTCTAACCCCATATTTTGTGCGGGTTGTAATAGGATAAGGCTAACCGCTGACGGAAAGCTCAAGTCGTGCCTCTACAGAAACGACAGAGTGGTCGACATAACTGGAATACTGAGGTACGATGCCCCAGTAGAGGAGAAGGTCGAGCTCCTTAGGAGGGCTATAAAGATTCTAATTAATATTCGTGAGCCAAATTTCCACTGGAGAGTTTATGCGGGTCAATAAGCTGGAGGAGCTGGCGCAGTCGAAGGGCCTAAACTGCGTAATAATAGCTGGCCAACCGAATGTGTTTTATTATACAGGCTTCAAGGGCTATGGCGTTCTAGTCCACTGCGACGGTAGGGATATTATTGTGACCTCGGTTCTCGAAATGAACAGAGCCCTAGAGTCAGGTCTAGAGGTCATGATAGCCGATCCCAGCGGGATAGTGCGGGACGAGGGAGTAAGGGTATTTAGGGGTAGGCTGAGCGACGCCATATATTCCCTCGTTGAGGGCAAGAAGGTAGGGTTGGACAAGGCTTGGACAGATCAAGCACTGCTCAACGCCCTATCCCAAAAGTTAACGCTCGAGGACGTCTCGGTCGGTGTTAGGGATCAGAGGGCGGTGAAGGAAAGCTGGGAAATAGACACCATCAAAAGGGCAGGTGAGATAACCGGTAAGGCCTTGAAGAGGGCATTGGACGAGCTCTCGCCTTACATGAGCGAGAGGGAGTTCTCCGCGATCGTCGACTACTACCTCAAGAAGTACGGAGGTGAAGGATACGCTTTCGACACGATAGTCGCTTCAGGGCCTAATTCGGCCTTCCCGCACCACGTCCCTTCCGACGCGAACTTACGACCTCCAGTCCTCCTCGTCGACTGGGGGGCGAAGTACATGGGCTACTGCTTCGACAGCACTAGGACATTCGGCACGGCGAGGAGGGAGGACGTCAGGAAGACCTATGAAGCGGTGCTTGAGGCCCAGCTCACCGCTATAGACTACGTAATGGACGGGGCTAAGGCATCCGAGGTCGACGCTAAGGCCAGAGAGGTTCTCGCTAAATACGGGCTTGATAAGTACTTCCACCACTCTTTAGGCCACGGTGTCGGGGTCGAGATACACGAGTACCCTACTATAGGCCCTAGCTCTGGCGACGTGCTCAGGGAGAACATGGTCATAACTATTGAGCCCGGCGTCTACATGAGGGGGTCTTATGGCATTAGGATAGAGGACACGATAGTGGTAAGGGGGAGAAAGGCCGAAGTGCTAGAGACCCTTCCAAAGGACTATGTAGACCTCAACGTGTTTTAAGACCGTTTGTCTGCGCTCTCAATGAAAGAGTTGGTTTATAACATATATTTAATAGCAGACATGCTTTTTCCAACACCGTTATGACGTTAGAGACTGAAATCCCTCTTGAAGAACGTATAGCCTATCACGTTAGGGAAATCTTGAAGCTCCTAGGTGAAAACCCGGACAGGGAGGGGCTATCCGAAACCCCTATGAGGGTCGCTAGGGCCCTGCTCGAAATGACGTCAGCCCTCAGGACTAGCATGCCTCCAATGAAGGTGTTCAAAATAGCTGAGGACGGAAAGAAGTCCAGTGAGGGGCAAATAGTGCTAGTAAAGAACATAACCTTCTCTACCCTTTGCGAGCATCATCTACTACCCGTAATAGGTAAGATCCACTTAGCATATGTGGTCGGTGAGGAGGGAAAGGTCGCTGGCTTTAGTAAGATAATCAGGATGGTGAACTACTTCTCGTCGAAACCCCAGCTGCAGGAGAGGCTAGTGGCGGAAATAGCTGACGCCTTTATGAACAGTGACGTAAAACCAAAGGGAGTAATGGTAGTAGCTCACGCTCTGCACATGTGTAGTTACATAAGGGGTGTAAAGGACAAAGAGGCCTCATTGGTCTCGATAGTGACAAGAGGGGTGTTCGATGAGGACAAGAGCTTGAGGAACTACGTGCTTAGGCTGATTAACGTAGGGGATAAGAAAAACCTAGTTTGATTTTATACGTCGAGGTAGTAGTAGATCTCCATCGGGTGCGGGTACATCTGCATAGTCCTTGCTTCTTCTCTCTTGAGGTCTATGTAGGTGTCGAGTATCGAGGAGTTAAAGACGGGCTTCAGGAATTCCTTGTCGCTCTCAAGTTCGTCGAGAGCCTCATCTAAGCTTCTAGGAAGCTCCTTGATGCCTAGCTCCTTCCTCTTCTCAGGAGTCAGATGGTAGATGTTCTCGTCAACTGGGTTTCCTGGGTCGATCTTCTTTTTAATCCCGTCAATTGCCGCCATCAGTATTGCAGCGAACGCTAGGTACGGGTTGGCTGATGGGTCTGGCGCCCTGTACTCTATCCTCTTGGCCTTTTCCATTCCCTTGTAGTATGCCGGAACCCTTATGATCGCGCTCCTGTTGCTCTTGCTCCAGGCTATGTAAACGGGAGCCTCGAAGCCGGGAATTAACCTTCTATAGCTGTTAGTGGTCGGTGACACAATCGCAGAGAGCGCCCTCGCGTGGTGTAATATGCCGCCAATTACGTACCTCCCTGTCTGACTCAACTCGGCGTACTCGTCGTTGGGGTCGTACATTAGGTTCTTGCTCCCGTCCTTTGTCCAGATGCTGAAGTGAGTGTGCATTCCAGTGCCGTTATCGCCATACATAGGCTTTGGCATGAAAGTCGCGACCATTCCGTGTTTGGCCGCAACGTTCTTCACAACGTACTTCAGTGTCTGAACGCGGTCGGCAGTTTCTACTAGCTTGCCGAATCTGAAGTCTATCTCTCCCTGTCCTGCCGTTGCGACCTCGTGGTGGTTTGCCTCAATTACGAAGCCGAAGTAGTCCCTCAGTACGTTAGTTATTTCGAGCCTCACGTTGAACAGCTGGTCTACGGGAGGGGCAGGGTAATACCCTTCCTTGTGCCTTATTATGAAACCTCCGCTGTCGGACCAGGGGGCTTCCCTCGCAACGATCTTATAGCCTGTCCCCTTCTGCGGATGAGCGGCGTCTACCACTACCTTGTCGAATATGAAGAACTCCATCTCAGGGCCGTAGAAGGACAAGTAGCCCTCCTGCTCCTGGAACTTCTCAGCTTCCTCAGCAACATATCTGGGATCCCTTTCGAACCTTCCCCTTCCTCCTCCCCAGAAGACCTTCGTTATGACCCTGGCCACTCCTTCGTTCCATGGGACAAGAGCTAAGGTCTCAGGGACGGGGACGAGGACCATGTCGCTTTCATATATTGTTGTGAAACCCCTAATGCTGGAGCCGTCCAGCTTTCCGAATCCCTCGTCGAAGGACTTCTCGGTGAAGTCGTCGGCGGGAACCGTTATGTGGTGAAGCCTTCCAGGAACGTCGGTGAACTGTAA
Organism: uncultured Desulfurococcales archaeon; assembly: GCA_964428675.1. GTDB lineage: Archaea > Thermoproteota > Thermoprotei_A > Sulfolobales > Sulfolobaceae > Acd1. The sequence goes on from CAYRZA010000003.1 coordinate 12,497, forward strand.
GTCAACCCACTTAACTTTGTTGTCCTTTAACCACCTTATAGCCTCAGAGGGGGTCTTAGGAGGCGTCATTGGGTTTTCGACTTTTTATCAGCATATAAATCTATTTGTAATTCGTATTTACATTTATGATAATTCATGTCAAAAAACTTGAATAGTTTTCAACCTCTAGGAGTTTACCGTCACGTAGAGTGAAAAACTGTTTGAACATCTCTACGCCCGAGGAGTTGTTAGTGGCGTAAACGATTAACCTCCCGCGCGACTCCGCCTCAGATAGAACGGCCTTGAGGAAATCCAACCTGTCGGAGATATTGTCAACGCTCTCGTCGAGCAATACGACTTCATGTTTCCTGTTAGATAGCACCACGCATGCCGTCACAACTCTCTGTCTCTGTCCCAGGCTGAGCTGAGAAATCTTTCTGCTAGCTAACTCACTTAAGTTCGGCACCAGCTCGCTCAGCCCGTCCTCACATTTCATTATATTCGCGAACTTTTTTACAGTTATAGGGAATTCGGGGTTCTGGTTAACGTAAACTATTCCCCTCTTTTCTGGGGGCAAACCGTCGACCCTTTTCCCCGAGAGTCTGAGCTCCCCTTCCGATCTCAGGAGGCCGGCTATCCCCTTCAAGAATGTCGTTTTTCCCGATCCATTTCTAGCAAATAAAACAGAATTTTTATATATTAAAAAGTCAGCATAAACCGTAAAACTTCCGTTAAAAATTCTAATAGTACCTCTCAGTTCAGGCATTTATGTACTTCTCTACATATTCCCTTAAAGTGTCTTCATCCACTGCCCCTACTATTTGGTCAACTAACTTCCCATTAACGAATATCAGTGTAGTAGGAATGTTCATTACGTTGTACTTGTCTGCCGTCCTCGGGTTCTCGTCGACGTTTAGCCTAGCGAAGAGCGCCTTGTCCTTATACTCCTCGGCTATCTTACTGAATATGGGCTCGTAAATGTGGCATGGGGCGCACCAAGGTGCCCAGCAGTCCACGAAGACCACCTTATTCTTGCTAATTAATTCGTCGAAGTTCGAGTCGGTTGCTGTGACAGCCACTTCCTTTTTCTCGCCCTTCTCGGCCAGCTCCTCGAGCTTCTTAGCTATCTCATTGACTAGTTGCAATAGTTCGTCCTCACTCAATCTTTTCCACCAGCCTTACAGCTTTCAGCTTTTTATAAAACGCTACTCTTCGGTTAACGTATTCCAAAAGTTCCTGTTCAATTCCGGGCCTCTTTTCCTTCACCTTGACTAGGGCTACTGGCTGTTGTCCCAGCTGGCCCGCGTCCTCTCCGATCACTTTAACGTCCTCGACGAGGGGATGGGTCTTAAGTATTTCCTCTAAGTCCCTTGGGAATATCGGGTAGCCCTTGTACTTGATCATCCTCTTGACTACGCCTTTGAAGTAGTAGAGCCCCCTTTCGTCGTAAGTCATGAGGTCTCCCGTCCTCAGCCAGCCGTCCTTGAAGACCTTCTCCGTCTCTTCCTTGTATTTATAGCCCAGCATAAGCCAAGGTGCCTTTACCCAGAGCTCTCCTACCTCTCCAGGCTTTGCCTCCGTCCCGTCTTGCTTTACGACCTTAAGCTCTGCTCCCGGCAACGGCTTCCCCACGCTTATTACGTCGCCATACTCGGGAGGTTGATAAGTGACCACCAGTCCCTCCGTGAAGCCGTACTGCTGTACTATCTGTTTCCCGTACTTCTTCTTGAACCCCTCGACAGTTGACGGGAATAATGGCGCGGCGGTGCTTATGCAGAGCTCTAACGAGTTGAGGGGCATAGAGCCCTTCTCTATGAACGCGTCGTATACCATCGGCACGGTCGCGAGGAAATTGATTTTGTGATCGTTTATGGCCTTCTCCGCCTCCTCCACGCTGAACTTCCTCATTACGTACATCGTCCCCCCGGCCTCGAGAGTAACGCTCAGAACGCTGTTGCCAAGAACGTGTGCTAGGGGTACGGTTAAGATGCTCCTGACGTCCTTAAGGCCTGTTGCCTTGTAAAGGGCGGCACCGTTGAGTTCCAGCCTCTTGGCCGAATGCAACACTTGCATAGTCCTCCCGGCTATCCCTGCGTAGTACCACACTAGTCCTACCTCGTCGTCTCTGTACTCGTAAGGCCTCAAGAACACCTGTCTTTCCTCTAACCTCTCGACTACCTTGAACCCTTTGAGTACCTCCTTTTCCCTCTCTTGTATTTCCCTATCGGCGACAACAATATCGGGGTTCGAGTCCTCTAGAATGAACCTCAAGTCCTCCGCAGTGGTCAGGGGGTCTATTGAAATGACCTTAGCTCCGGCCCAGAAGACCGCGAGGTAGTCCAAGACCGAGTCAACGGAATTGAACTTGATGTGGGCTACGGTCATCCCGGGGCTCAGGCTGGAGGCCCTCCTAGCTATTTCTTCGGCCGCCTGTTGATAAGTTAAGGTCCTCTCGCCGATCAGGAAAGTCCTGCCGGGCTCTTTCTTAGACCACTCGTATACCAGCTGTGATAAGCTCATATCTTATCCGCCCTTTACAGAATTTTAAATGTTAGAGGTAGTGGGCCTATCGAGGATACACATAACCCTGATCGACCTTGAAGGAAAGTACGGCAGGGTCGACGGGGGCGTCGGAGTGGCGCTGAGCGAGCCCAGGATTAGGGTTACCATAGGCAGTTGCTCTGAGCCCCCGGAATGGGTGCCTTTTCCTATTCCCGGCTACTGCGTCCTCGAGGACTACGAGGAACACGTGGGTTTAGGCCATACGACCCAGTTCAGGTTAGCCCTGGCTAAGCTCTCTGCCGAATACAACTTCAAGAGGCTTTCCGCGGTAGAGCTCGCTAGGCTCGTGAAGAGGGGCGGAACCAGTGGGGTCGGAGTTCACGTCTTCGAGCTCGGCGGGTTAGTCGTTGATGGGGGTCACAGCACAAAGGTTAAACCTCAGGCCCTACCTTCAGACTATAGTGACGCCCCTCCCCCTCCCCTAATAGCCAGGTTCGACTTCCCTTGGAACGTTTACGTTTTGACCCCGGAGAAGGGTAGGAGGGTCTTCGGGGAGGAGGAAAGGAAGGCCTTTGCTGATTTCAAACAGAGCGACGCGGGGGAAGTGGCGAGGGTCGTCTTCATGAAGTTGGTTCCCGCAGTGGCTGAGAGGGACATAAGCGAGGCCCTTGAGGCCATATCGTTAATTCAGGGCATGGGGTTCAAGAGGCTTGAGTGGTCATTGCAGGATGAGGTGGTAAATGAAATAGCCAGGGAGGCAAGGAGCAGGGGCTTCGTCCTGGGCCTATCCTCGTTCGGTCCCACGGTTTACACTTTCGTGGCCACGAGGAGGGAAGGGGAGGAGTTAATTAGTCTATTTGGAGGTAAGGTCGTAGAGCCCAACAACACGGGTGCTAGAGTTATATGGAGGGCCTAGATTACGACGAAGGTCTACTCGAGGAACTGAAAAGGGTTTACGGAAGTAGTTTGAACGAGTTCCTAGAGTCGTTGAAGAGGCCCAACCCGAGGCTTTACCTCAGAGTCGTTCAATTGGACAAGAAGGAAGAAGTCCTGCGGAAGTACGAGTTCCTTAAGGAGGACGAGGACTTCGAAGAGGCCATCTACGCTGACGTAAGTGGGCCCAACGAGATCGAAGAGCATGAGGGCAGGGTAATCGTGGACAAGAGGACCGCTGAGAGTGCGATGATGGGGGCTAACGTTTACTGGCCCGGAGTGAAGAGGGTCGAAGCGAAGGAAGGGGAAGAGGTAAACGTTGTGAGCGAGAACGGAGTCGTAGTGGCTGAAGGTTTGTTCGTCAATAAGGGTTCTTTGGCCGTCGAAGTCTTCAACCCGCTTTACTCAGCGCCGAAGGTTTCCGAGATGCCTGAGATCGCGAACGGCGTTCTGTACTCGCAGGGCAAGGCGTCCATGTACGTCGCCAGGCTGTTGGAGCCTTTGCCTGGAGAAGTGATAGTCGACATGACGGCCGCCCCAGGAGGGAAGCTCACTCACGTAGCTCAGTTGCAACCCAAGGCTAGGGTCATAGGCTTCGACAGGACGGAGAAGAAGGTTTCCAAGACGTTAGAGTTGATCAGGAGGATGGGCCTTAAGAACGTCGAGGTCTACGTGGCAGACTCGAGGTACCTTTACGAGGACTTCGGCATTAGGGACGTCGATAAGGTCATCATTGACCCGCCGTGTAGTAATCTCGGCGTCAGGCCGAAGGTCTACGACAAGAAGACCTTAGACGAGGTGATAAGGCTCTCCAACTATCAAAGGCAGTTCCTAAACGCTGCCTACAAGATATTAAAGCCCGGAGGCGTAGTGATCTACTCAACCTGCACTGTCACGGTCAAGGAGAACGAGGAAGTGGTCAACGACGAAAGGTTTGAGGTAGAATATATGATCAGATTTCATCCGCACATTTCAGGCCTTACAGGCTTTTTTATAGCGAAACTGGTTAAGAAACGCTAATGCCATTGGAATCCTTCGAGGGGAAGTTTCCGAGAGTTTCGCCTAAGGCCTATGTCCATCCAACGGCTTACGTGATAGGCGACGTTGAGATAGGCGACTACAGTAGCGTCTGGCACTACGTCGTGATAAGGGGAGACAACGACTGGATCAAGATAGGAAGGGAGACGAACGTTCAAGAGAACTCCACCATCCACACAGACCCAGGGTTTCCCGTCAAGATAGGCGACCGAGTGACTATCGGCCACAACGCAGTTATACACGGAGCTGAGATAGGCGACAACGTAATAATAGGCATGGGGGCGATAGTGCTCAACGGGGCTAAGATAGGTAGCAACTCGATAATAGGCGCGGGGGCCGTAGTGACTCAGGGCACGGTCATCCCTGAGGGCAGCGTAGCAGTCGGTGTTCCGGCAAAGGTAATAAGAAGGGTGAGAGAAGAGGATGTAAAAGCGATATTAGCCAACGCGGAGGAATACTTGAACCACGTTAGGAGGTTCTTCGGCCTTCAGGCCTCGAAGTAAGCCTCGTAAGCCTTCCTCAAGTCCTCGTTCACCAAGTGCAGGTAGACTTGAGTAGTCCTTATGTCCTTGTGCCCTAAGAGCCTCTGCACTACAGGTAACGGCATTCCCTTTTTTATTGCCACAGTCGCAAAGGTGTGCCTGAGTAAGTGAGGCCTCAAGTCCACGCCGAGCTTTTCGCCTAACCTCTTTATTTCTCTGTAAAGAGCTTGGTAGCTAACGTCGAATAATCTTCCCTCCTTAACGTTTCGCTCTCTTATGTACTTCTTCAGCAGTTCTGCCGTTCTCGAAGTGAAGAACACCGTCCTGAACTCGCCGTTCTTTGTATTCTTTATGACGATCGAGTTATTTTCCCAATTTATATCCTCTACGTTAATGTTCAGAACCTCATTGGCTCTAAGGCCTGTGTCCAGCATGAGGTTCACTATGGCTTTATACTTCAGACTTCTAGGAGCTCGCCTTAACTCCTCGATTTGGGTCTCATTCAGCACTTTCACTTCATCCAACCTAGGCCTCGGTATCGGCACGCTCACATTTATACCCATCCATTTCAAGAATTTTTTAACAGCAATTATGTAAAGTCTTACAGTTTTCAGCCTTTTCCTCCTCGTTATGGGATCGCTGGTCTGCACTCTTGAAAGCAAACTGCTCACCCAGTTCATGACGTCAGAATGCGTTACAGACTTAGGGTCCTTCTTAACGTGGTTTAGGAAGTCCCTGACAGCCCTCTCGTAAACCTTAACGGTGTTCGGCGAGGCGTTGGATATTATAAGAGCGTTCACGAATTCCGTTAGGGGATCACCGACACCGGAGTAACTACCTAAGTTAAGCTTCAAGTCGTAGCTTAGCTTCTAGCGTATTACCTGATAAGGAATCGACGCCCTTTTCATAAGCAAAACTCTTTTACCCTTAAAGTAATACACGAATTCAGGGTATCCAGGGACCTCGAGAGATGAAGGTTACAGCCCCCTGAACCCCCGGGTCCCTGGATGCCTCCCTTAAAACCTTTCCAGGAACCCCATCCTTCCGTTGGTCATTATGTAGTACCTCTCGAGGAACACCTTAGTCAGGTAGCGGAACCTTGACACCTTGAAGACTTCCGTTTTGCCGCCCCATGGCTTGTCCGTTTTGATGTAAATCGCCTTTCCTTTAGGGAGCTTGAGCACGTTTATGAATATTGGTCTAAAGGGCTCGTTGAGACCCATAACGGATCTAGCCACGTAAATCCCAGTCCTCATGGCCAATTCTCCTACCTTCGGGAGCCCGTGAATTAGGTCCCCAGTGACGTAAACGTTACTCTTTACCCTGAGCTTCTCATCGGTCTTGAAGAACTGGAACGGGTTACTCGGTTCGCAGTCGGGGAATTGGAAGTCCCCCCTTTCAGTAATCTTAATGCCGCTTAACTCTAAGGCTTCCGCTAGCTTCTCGCTTATCTCCCTTCCTAAGGGCTTGAGTAGGGGTCCGGAGTAATGTACTGTCTTACCTAGTCTGGCCAGAAACGTCGCCACGTGAAGCGCGTTGACTTCATCGTCTGAATTCGTGACCTCTATCGACACCCTATCGTAGTGCAATAGCTTCCTGACGAACTCTATTTGCCTACTTCTGTCACATCCTGCGGCAATAACTATTGTGTCCGGCTCGTACGTCCTGCTTTCCGTCTTTACCACTAGATGCTCTAGGTCGATCTCCTTGACCCTGTCCTTAACGACGAAATTTGACCCTCTTGCCTCCTCTGTCCAAGACGTAGCTCAGGTTCGAGTAGAACTTGAACGTGGCGTCTTGGTCAACGATAATCTTCTTAACGGACTTTAGCGTGTGCCAAACGTTAAGCCCTGAGTATCCTGAGCCGATAATAAGGACGTTCATGAGTCCTTAAATTCCTAGGATTAATTTAAAGCGAGCGGATGAGGCTAACCATTGCGTACTCTCAGGCCGATGAGAGGGACTTGCTGGAAAAGGTCTTTTCGTCAGAAGGAGACGTGGTCGCGGAGCTGGTGCAGGTCAGCGAAGAGAGGCTCAAGTTTGAGGTAAAGAATTTCGATGTAGTATACGTGAGTCCTCTACTGCTATTCCAAGAAAACGCGAAGTTCTTGACCTCATTAGCTAAAGTGGAGAAGAGGCTGGTCGCCCTAAAAGGGCCTAATGACGTCTACTTGGTCAGGAGCACCTTATCGCTTGAGTACTGCCTGCTCAGGGCCAAGAAGCTCAGACTGACGGTCAGCTCAAGCAACTCAGGGGGTCAGGAGGAGGACTTGACAAATATTTGGAACGAGACATGCGATAATCTGCCGCCAATATCGAAAGTCCTCGCCTCCTTCAGGCTGAGCGACGACGAGATGAGGAGAGTCAAGGCCGTCGTGAGAAAGAGGTTAAACTCGATTGACTTGCCTGAAAATTTCGTTAAAGAGTTAGGAAAAATGACTGAGAAATTCGTTCAGTGCATTAGGAACTTATGCGAGAATGCAGGTCTACCCATTCTTAGCTCTCCAGTCCCTTTCTGAAACGATTAAGGCAATTGTCTCAAAAGAGAGATAAGCTAACAACAACACGTCGAGGAACAAGAGCGGCAACGTGTAGGTCATGCTTTAACGCTTGGTCGCTTGCCTCATGAGGAAAAGGGCATGAACTTGCGTATATATTTCGGACGACTCTCAGCTCCTTATTACTCGTAGACCATTGGTGAAAGTCCCTAGATTACTCAGAGTCGTAGAAATTCCGCTCTATACTGACAGGGTGAACTACTGGGCCGCATTAACCTTTGACAATAAGATATTGTACTCGGGCGATTTTCAGGCAGACTATTCTGATAAAGAAGGAAGGATTTTCTTTGACTATGATGGGAAGTTTGTGTCGTTCGATGGAAGGAAAATTGAAGTGGTCGCTGACGATAAGGAGGCGGTTGATTACGTTTTATATTACGATAAGCCTGTCCCGATTTATCGAAAGGACAATAAGTTCGTCCTAGGCAACAGGAAATACTCAGGGTTTCAAAAACGTTACGGCTTCCTGTTACTTCAAGGAGATAAGGAATTGGAGCT
>CAYRZA010000004.1:0-14831 GCA_964428675.1 uncultured Desulfurococcales archaeon
GAGAAGAAATTAATAGTGCTCACTTATCTCGAAGATTTTGTAGGCAATCTGACCGAATTTCTGCAGGAGTTGAAGGGTCTAGGGGTTGGCGGAGTCCTTTTCCCAGACTTGCTAATTGATTTCTCTAAAGACTATAAAAAATATATAGAAATAATAGAGAAAAACGGGCTGGATCCCACGATCTTCACCTCCCCCTCAGTTCCCGACAGGCTGATTGCGGAAGTCGCACCGCTGTCTAGGCCTTTCCTGTACTACGGCGTCAGACCCACCACAGGAGTGATTCTGCCCATAAGCGTCGAGTCTCTTGTCAAACGGGTGAGGAGCTTCGTGAGGAATAAACTGATATTGGGCTTCGGCTTGAACAATGAAGCCGACCTCAGGAAGGCGTTGGAGGCTGGGGCCGATGGAGTCGCTATCGGGACTGCATACATAGAAGCCTTCGAGAAGGGAGGAGTAAAAGAAGCCTTAAACGTAGTTAAATATCTTAGGGGAATCCTAGATGAATTATCCTGAAATATTAGAAAAAATTTTGCAAAAACGAGATCTTAGCTTCGAGGAAGCGAGGGAGATAGCTAAAGCGATAATGAGCGGGTCGCTCAGCGAGGTTCAAACCGCTGGAATACTCGTGGCTCTTAGGGCGAAGGGAGAGACCCCCGAGGAGCTCGCAGGTTTCGCAACTGCCATGAGGGAAGCCGCTCTGAAAGTTGGCCCTTGGAGGGAGGCCCTCGACACGGCGGGAACAGGCGGCGACAGGTTGGGCACGTTTAACGCTAGCACGGCTGCAGCGATTTTAATAAGCAAAGTAGCTAAGGTCGCGAAGCACGGCAATAGAAGCGTTAGCAGTAAAAGCGGTTCTGCGGACTTCCTCGAGGCGCTGGGTTACGATATAATGGTGCAACCCGCAGAAGCGGAAGCACTTATGAGGCATTCGAACTTCGTCTTCCTGTTCGCGCAACTCTACCACCCGGCAATGAAGAACGTGGCTCCTGTAAGGAGGGCGTTAGGGGTCAGGACGGTTTTCAACCTATTGGGCCCACTGACGAACCCGGCAAACGTGGGTAGGCAGGTAATCGGCGTGTTCTCACGTAACTTTATCGACAAGATGGCGGAGGCGCTCGCAATGCTGAACACAGACTTCGCGGTTCTAGTTCACGGGGAACCAGGCATAGATGAGGTGTCAGTGAGCGGCCCTACAAAGCTGTTAATAGTTAAGGGTAAGACCTATGAGAATTTGGAGATTGAACCACGAGACCTTGGTGTTAATGTAATAGACGTATCTAAAATAACAGTAAATAATCAAGAAGAATCTGCAAAGAGGTTCGTAAGGGGCCTGTATGGGAAGGACGTTTACATAAGGGACTTCGTAAAAGCCAACTTAGCAGTTGCACTCTTCGCTGCTGGAGTCGTCAAAGACGTTCGCGACGGCGCAGATCTTGCGGACAACCTGATCGCGGAGGGCATAGAAACGCTGAAATCAGTCATTTCGTCTCATGGAAATATAGAAAAATTAAACAAACTAATCGAGGAGGCAGGCGTAAAATGAGGCTGAAGTTCTGTGGGATTTCGCATTTGCAAGACGCGTTGACGGCGTCGAGGTTGGGGGCCGACATGTTGGGCTTCATTACGGAGCCGGGCTTACTACGCTACGTAAAGCCTGAGTTCTTAGGTGTTGTCAGGAAGTACGTTGAGAAGCCGTTAGTTGCGGTCAAGACCAGCCTCAACTTCGAGGACGTAGTCGAGTACGCAGACTTCGTTCAGATACATAAGGTTCTGAGCCCTCGGGAATTAGAAGAGCTCATGACGTTTTCTAAACGTTTCATACTTTACGTCCCTGCTAGCAGGGAGGGGTTGGAGTACTTAAAGGAGGTGAACAGATTGACGAACGCGATCCCCCTTATAGATTCCGCAGTTAAGGGAAGAAAAGTCGACTTGGACTACGCAAGGAAGATCTTAGATGAGAGACCCGACTCAGGCCTAGGGGGTGGTGTGACTCCAGAGAACGTAGAGGAGTTCGTCCGATTGAACCCCGCCTGGATCGACGTGTCTAGCGGGATAGAGGCGTTCCCGACCAAGAAGGATGAGGCCAAGATGAAGAAGTTAGTTGAGGTGGTCAAGGCTTGGAGGTAAAAGTGAAGAAGACTTCGGAGCTGCCGGAGCCTTACAAGCTCTTCGCTTGCATAGAGAAAGACAACGAGGTGGCAGCACTTCTGGAAAGCGTGGAGGGACCAGAGCATAAGGCTAGATATTCTATAATAGCTTGGGGTAAAAAGGAGTGGGTTTACGGCAAATCCAACAGGGCTCATGGTACAATACCGATGGAATTCTACGACCCAATAGAGGTGTTCGACGCGCTGATAGCTAAGTCCCCGCTGCTGGAGCTACCGGGAAGATATAAGGGAGGACCCATTGGCTACATAAGCTACGATAACGTCAGGTACTGGGAAAAGGTAAAGGACTTAAAGCCTCCTCATGAGGACTGGCCCGACTTCGAGCTTTTCGTCCCGGAGAACGTAATAGTCTACGATCACTACCAAGAGAACGTCTACATATACGGCGATGAAACAAATAGCGCGTGCGAGCCGAGAGACGAGTTTAATGCCAGGAGAAGGGAGGAGTCCATGAACAGGGAAGAGTTCGTGAAGGCAATTAACGAGACGTTGGATTACGTTAGGTCAGGTTATGCATTTCAAGTGGTTCTTTCGAGGTTCTACGCGTATTCGTATTCGGGCGATCTTATGAAATTCTACGTAAACCTTAGGAAGATCAACCCGTCGCCGTACATGTACTACATAAAGTTCGGCGAAAGGGTAATAGTCGGTTCCAGCCCTGAGACCCTGTTCAGCCTTCAGGACGGCATAATAGAGACCTATCCAATAGCGGGATCGAGGCCCCGGGGCAGAACGCCAGAGGAGGACTTCAAGCTAGAAAAGGAGTTACTGTCCTCTGAAAAAGAAAGGGCTGAACATTTAATGCTGGTCGACCTCGCGAGGAACGATATAGGAAAGGTCGCATATCTCGGCTCAGTGAAGGTTCCAGACCTCATGTACGTGGAGAAGTATAGTCACGTTCAGCACATAGTGAGTAGGGTTATAGGGACTTTAAGGAATGGTGGAGCAGCATCACAAGTCCTTAAGGCCACCTTCCCTGCGGGCACGGTTAGCGGCGCGCCCAAGCCGTTCGCCATGAACCTAATAGAGGTTCTAGAGCCTTACAAGAGGGGACCATATGCCGGTGCTGTGGGGTTCTTTTCGGCTAATGGAGATGCGGAGTTCGCCATAGCGATAAGGAGCGCATTCATTAACGGCGACGTCCTCAGAATACAGGCTGGGGCGGGCATAGTTTACGACTCGATACCCGAAAGCGAGTACTATGAGACTGAGATAAAAATGAAGGCGCTGAGGCTCGCCCTGGGTGACGAGTGATGGACATAACCCTCATCATTGATAATTATGACAGCTTCGTCTATAATATAGCACAATACGTGGGAGAACTGGGAAGCTATCCGATTGTCGTGAGGAACGACGAGATAACTGTCTCGGGCGTCGAGAGGATAAACCCGGACAGAATAATCATCTCTCCAGGTCCTGGAAGTCCCGACAAGAAGGAGGACATAGGTATAGTATTAGATGTAATAAAGGCCCTAGGGAAGAGGATACCAATCCTGGGGATTTGTCTGGGGCATCAGGCAATAGGCTACGCTTTTGGCGCTACAATAAGGAGGGCGAAGAGGGTCATGCACGGGAAAATAAGCAGGATTAGGCACTTCGGCAATTCTCCCATCTACCAAGGGGTACCCGCAGAGTTCTACGCTACTAGATATCACAGTCTCGTGATTGACAACGTAAAATATCCACTCGAGGTCGACGCTAGGTCCCTCGACGATGACGAAATAATGGGGGTCCATCACGTGGAGTACAGGATTTACGGCGTTCAGTTCCATCCGGAGAGTGTGGGGACTAGCGTCGGCAAGAAAATCCTATATAATTTCCTCAATAAAATATAGGGGATGCCTAGGTACGTCAGCGGCTGGCTAGAGGACGTGATAAACGGTGCTTACGCTAGAGGTTACGTTAGTAAGGTAAGGCGAAGGCCAATACATCTACTGGTAAATCACATACTTTTCGCTAAATCGAAAGGCATTAATCCCATTATAGCCGAATATAAGAGGAGGTCCCCTTCCGGCCTTAATGAGGACAGAGATCCAATAGAATACGTTAAGTTCATGGAGGAGAACGGGGCTACAGCTATTAGCGTAGTTACCGAACCCAAGTACTTCGGCGGCGACTATGCCACTCTGGAGAAAATAGCTAACGTAGTTAACATCCCAGTACTCTTCAAGGACTTTGTAGTAACGGAAGAGCAGGTAGACGTCGCGTATAACCTCGGAGCCGACGCGGTGCTTTTGATCGCTAGGATCCTCACGAAGAGGGAACTCTGCGACCTTTACGAATACATAGCAAGCTATAAGATGACGCCTTTAATAGAGGTTCACGACGAGTCGGATATTAACATCGCGATGTCTTGTAGCCCACAAATAGTCGGGATAAACGCTAGGGACTTAATAACGCTTGAAGTAAAGGTCGATAGGGTGGCGGAGCTCCTCAAGCTCATTCCAGAGGACGTGGTTAAAGTGGCCGAGAGCGGAATAAGCTCTAAGGAGCAAATATCAAAACTTAAGGAGGCCGGAGCCGACGCGTTCCTAATAGGTACGGCCCTGATGAAAGATCCACAAAAAATTAAAGAATTGATCAAATAGGACACGTGTCCGTTCGTTTCTCCCAATACGCTGACTCGATAACTGGCGAGTCCACGTTAGTTTATTCCGACCTCGCTAGGAAGGTGGCAAAGGAAAAGGGAATCAAGATAATAAACTTCGGCATAGGTCAGCCTGACCTCCCCACTTTTAAGAGGATAAGAGAAGAGGCGAAGAGAGCACTCGATGAAGGCTTTACTAGTTACACCCCAGCCGCAGGGATAGACGAACTCAGGTCCAAAATCGCTGAACACCTCTCCTCTAAGTATTCCCAAGTCGTTAAGAAGGACGAAGTAATCGTTACTCCAGGCGCTAAAACCGCCCTCTTCCTCGTTTTCCTAATGTTGATCAACCCGGGCGACGAGGTGATAATTCCTGACCCCAGTTTCTACTCTTACGCAGAGGTAGTGAAAATGCTGGGAGGAGTGGTCAAGCTGGTCCCGATGAGGTGGAGCGAGGACAGGGGCTTCGAGCTGGACTTAGACGGAATCGAAGCCGCAGTGACGCCCAAAACCAAAATGATCGTGCTTAACAATCCCCATAATCCGACTGGGGCTCTCTTTAGTCCGAAAGAGATAGAGGCCCTTCAGGAACTGGCTAAGAAAAAGAGAATCTGGCTGCTATCCGACGAGATTTACGATTACTTCGTCTACGAAGGGGACTTCAGGAGTGTCCTAGAGGATCCGGATTGGAGGGACTACGTGGTTTACGTTAACGGTTTCAGCAAGACCTTCTCGATGACCGGTTGGAGGCTCGGTTACCTAGTGGCCAGAGAAGAAATAATAAGGAAGGCCTCAGCGTTGGCCGCAAACATCTACACCTGCCCCACGAGTTTCGCACAGAAGGGTGCGTTAGCCGCTTTCGATTCGTTCGATGAGGTTAAAGAAATGATATCGCTGTTCAAGAGGAGGAGGGACGTAATGTACGAGGAGTTAAAGAAGGTTAAGGGCTTTAAGGTTCCTCTGGCCAAGGGCGCTTTTTACATGTATCCCAACATCTCGGAAGTGCTGAAGCTTAAGGGTTGGACGAGCAAAGACTTCGCTGTAGAGCTGATTAAGAGCAAGGGCGTCACGACAATTCCCGGAGAGGTGTTCTCTCCCCTTACGGGCAAGGACTTCATAAGGGTGAGCTTCGCATTGGACGAAAACGAAATAAGGGAAGGAGTCAAAAGGATCCGCGAATTCGTTGATGAGATCCCGATTCACTGAGCGGTGATTGAAACTCCCATGGGCTGAACTTCTACTTCTACGCGTTCTCCATCGGCGTAGCTCAACTCCTCTATCTTGAACGTTTTCTTAAGGTCGACTTCCAGCGACTTGACGAACTCTATCAGGTCCTTTGGTCCCCTAACTATTGCCCTTACAGGGACGCTTAGTGGAATCCTATTCTTAATCTTAGCAGTTCTTATGGCTGAGGTTATCGTTTTCAGCATCGTACCGAACCTCTTAATCGCTTCGTTGTACTCGAGGTCGCTAACGTCTGGCAGGCGCTCTAACTCCACGCTTACCTTGTCTCCCCACATCCTCGAGTAGATCTCTTCAGTTATGTGGGGCGCTATCGGGTGCAGTAGGATTACAACGTCTTTAAGAATTCTGGACAAGGTATAATAGGCTGAAAGGTCCTCCTCGAAGAGTCTGTACTTAACAAGCTCTATATATTCGTCCGCTACTGTCTGCCAGAAGTAGCTGTACATCAGCTCCACTACGACGTAGAAGTCGTAGTTCCTGTACGCGTTTATAGCTGTCTCCACGAAGTTCTTGTGCTCTCCTAAAATCCACTGATCTATTGGGTGAAGCTTCTCGGGCTTTTCGAACTTCTTCTTGCCCACGAACGGATAGGCGAGCCTGCTAGCGTTCCAGAGCTTTTGTAATAACAGCTTCTTCGCCTTAACGGTTTCCCACTTGAACGGGAAGTCGTCGCCTATCCTGGCGTCCAGCAGGGCCAGCCTTATTGCGTCTGCGCCGAACTCTTCAATCCTGTCCAGCGGGTTCACCACATTGCCCTTGCTCTTGCTCATCCTAGTCCCGTCGGGACCCAACACCTGTCCGTTTACCAGGACTTCTCTGAACGGAATGTCATTGGCCAGCATAAGAGTTCTGAAGAACGTATAGAACAGCCAAGTCCTTATTATATCAGTGCCCTGCAGCCTCAGCGAAGCGGGAAAGGTCTTGCCGAACCTCTTCTTATCCGTGTAGAAGCCGGTCAAATAGAGTACCGTAACGCTCGAGTCTATCCAGACGTCAGCCACGTCGGTCACCGGTTTCAGCGGAAGACCGCATACAGGGCACTTGTCTACAGGCGGTTTCGCTTTAGCTGGGTCTACTGGAAGTTGGGACTCGTCGGCTGGGACTAAGTGACCATTATCACAGTACCAGAACGGCAAAGGAGTGCCGTAAACTCTCTGTCTGGCTATGTTCCAGTCCCATTCCAAGTTCCTTATCCAGTCCTCGAGGTAATAGGACATCCTTGACGGGTTGAACTTCATTTTCTTATAGTCCTGGAGAAGTTTATCCTTGAAAGGTAGCGTTTTTATATAGATCTGCTTCTTCACTAAGAATTCGACGGGAGAGAGGCAGTCGCTCCTCTCGGTATGCGAGAGTACGTTATGCTTAATCTTCTCCACCTTTACTAAGTAACCCTTCTCCTTCAGCAGTTCGAGCATTTTCTTCCTCGCTTCTTCCACCTTAAGGCCGTCAAGAAGCCCGTTGGTGTTCTTCATTCTACCCTTCTCGTCTACGAGTATCGTTACCGGGAGGTTGTACTTCAGTTGCCACCTAATGTCCTGTGGGTCGCCGTAGGTGCTTATCATTACTGCTCCTGTCCCGAACTCCTTCTCTACGGCCTCGTCAGCTATTATCGGCACCTCCCTGTCGAACAGCGGAACTTTTACCTTCTTACCAACCAAATTCTTGTACCTCTCGTCTTCCGGATGTACAGCGATTGCCTGCGTGGCTCCTACGAGTTCAGGCCTCGTAGTTGCTATTATTAAATCGCCGCTTCCGTCGGCTAAGGGAAACCTGATGTAAGCTAGTACGCCCTCCTTCTCCAAGTAACCTATTTCGCTCTGCGCTAACGCAGTCTCACACTTAGGGCACCATATTACTGGCCCTTCTCTCATTTCTATTAGGCCCATCCTATACATTTGTATGAGGCTTTTCTGTATAACAGTCCTATAGTCTGGGTTATACGTCCTGTACTCGAACCTCTCCCACTCCGGCCTATAACCCAGTCTTATCATCGCGCTCCTCATCCTCTTGATCATCTCCTCAGTCCATTCGACGCACTTCTGTAAGAACAGCTCCCTGTTCTCTTTAGGTATGCCTAACTTGTACTGAACCTTCAGTTCGGTGGGCAAACCCTGAGTGTCCCAGCCCTGAGGGAGGAGTACGTTATAGCCTTCAATCCTCTTGAACCTGGCTATCGTGTCGGCTATCGTGACCCAATAAGCGTGGCCCATGTGGAGTTCTCCACTGGTAAATGGGGGCGGAGTGTCAATCACGAACACGGGCGACTTGTCGTCTTCGTCTCTGAACCTGAAGACCTTCTCGTGGAACTCCTCAGTTAACCACTTTTCTTGCCATCTTTTCTCAATTTCTGATGGATTATAATGTTTTGGCCATTCGTTCATTTTTTCTTGAACTTCATTATCACTTATCATTTGTCTCTTCTTTATAAGACATTGTTGAAACCTAAAAACGTAAATGAAAAAGAACGTTGGGATTTTAGGTGGTGGAGTATCAGGAGCTCTCCTGGCCTACCTCCTCTCTAGAGAGGGTCATGACGTAACGCTTTACGACATCCAGCCGAAATACGTTAAGCCCTGCGGTGATGTGGTGCCCAACATTTATAACCCCCCATTTCCTTGGGAGGTAAGGTTCCGAATCAAGAGGTTCATGTTCCTCCTCGATGGGGATCCCGTATCTGAGGTATCATATTCAAGAACAAAATGGATTATAATAGACAAATGGAATTGGATAAACTCTATGAGGAAACACGTGACCGTTAAGAGACCAGAGGATTTGACTAGGCATGAGATCGTCGTCGATGCCAAAGGCCCATACAATATGGACAGAGAAGTAGTTTACACTACCAGGGCCCTGATCAAAGTGAACGATTTCGATGACGTAGCGGTGTTCGAGTTCGACAGCAAGATGACGGGCTTTTACTGGATCTTCCCTTCCTCAGAGGGGGAATACAACGTGGGTGCTGGGTTCCTGGAGCACAGGAACTCGAGGGAACTCCTGCTTCAGTACATCAAGTCCAGGTTCGCCGAGTTTAAGCTCCTGGACTTAAGGGGTGCACCGATTTCCATAGGCTCACCTAGGTCAAAATCGTTCAGGATAGGCGAGTCAAGAGGACTCGTTTACCCCCTAAGCGGTGAAGGGATAAGGCCTTCGGCAATTTCAGCGGAGGTCGCTTACGAAGCCATATCCAAAGGGAAAGACTTCGAGGACTTCTTAAGCACGGACAAGAGGCTGAAGAGGATAGAGGCGCAAATAGCTATACAGAGAATGTTGTTATCCATGTACAGGTTGTCCTCGTATAGTACCAGGAGGAGCCTTCTGCTCAAGCTAATGAGGAGCGACGTGCTTATAGACGCTTACCTAGAGGACAAAATAGACCCGTATGGGCTTGTGGAGTCCCTGAGGGCGTTGGGCAATGGAGTTAGTTTTAGAGAACTGTAAGAGTAGGAGCGGGAAGCACGCAATAGCTACGAGGTTCTACAGATACGAGGGCGCGAGATTCGTTGAGGTGAAGGATTACAAAGTCTTGGAGAAGCTGAGGCCAACTTACGTTGTGGGCGAGGCGGTAAGGGTGGACGTGCCCTCAAAGGGCGTATACATATTGCTCAGATTCATAAAGAATATAAAAGGAGAATATTTAGGAAAAATTTACGTTTATGAAGACGGCGTTCTGGCCACAGAGATAAAGTATAGAAAGTTGAAATTATTCACTATATACGGATACAAGAAACATGTTGAATTAGTCAGAAAACTTATGGAAGAATTGAAGATAACTGTAAAGAGGGTGAACTCTAATAATGCTGTATAACGTTAAGGCTTCGATAGCCGTGAAAGATCCGCTAGAGGTGAGGTCAGCCTATGAGGCACTAGCTAACGGGCTATCCGCACTGTGTGAGAAGGTCGTTAAGCTGGGGAACAGCTATTTGGCCGTCTGCAATGGCTCCACACTTGTGAAGGCCTTATTACAAATGGAACTGCAAAAGTATGATGTAGTGATCGAAGCGCAGTCCAACAATCCAAGCGGCATAGTGGATTTCTTCGAGAAGCTGAGTTCAATCATGAGAACTCAGGGCTTCCCGATAGTTTTGCGTATGCTCTGAACGATTTCACTATAAGCTTTCAGAATTTCTGACTCGTCAATTAGTCTACTAAGTTCTACTATAGCCCCGCACACCCTTCTGAACAGTCTGGTCTTGCAGTACAGCAGCCTCACTACGGTGCCAAAGCTCGTAGGAATGTTCACTTCTATCCAGCCCTCTAAATCCTTATCGCTTTCCAAGTTCAAATCTATGTATGCTAAGTTGCCGACGATTGAAAACAAATACATTCTATCTATGTAATATTTCCTGATCAAACCACGGGCACCAGCTCCGATCCGCAATAGGGGCATTTGCCATGCAAGGTTCTCTTGTCCGCCTCGCAGAAATACGCACCGTACTTAGTCTCGCACTTGGGGCACTTGTAAACTACGTCAATGCCCACTCTCAGTTTCCTGTTGCATATTCTGCAATATTTAGTAACCCAACCCAAGTGCCCGTAAGCGTTGGAACCCCTGATTCTGATGCTCACGAATTTTATCGAGGGGGGACGGGTTATATTTTTATCGAATAGCCGTGCGTACTACCTTACCTTCTATTAGCAGGATTTAATTTCGGCAGAAGCTCAATTAACTCGATGCACGTTCACGCTATACTTTACGAACAAGACGTTAGGAAGCTTGTGGACGGCGTTTACGCGGTAGTTGTCAAGCACGTGGGGGATGAAAAGCCCAGTGTAAGCGAAGATCAGCTGGAGAGCTTAGTGATCGATAACAAGTTAACTAGGATAGTCAGGAGCAAGGAAGAAATCGTTAACGGGCTTTCGGCGACTAAGCCCTTCCCCGAGCCAAAAAGGATAATCGCCGTCTATGTTCCAGCGGAAATCAGCGGTGAGACTATATCTAAGTTCGACAAGGTCGACTTTTCTAACGAAGAGTTAGTGGCCTACGGTCTCAACGTTAGGGTAGATGAAATGCGGGTTCCGCTGGTAATGATCGAATTCGAGGACGGAGAGCTCGCCATAATAACGAGGTCGGAGTTCAGCGGGGAGAAGGCCGTTAAAGTCTCCCCTATGAAGAAGAAAAAGAAGAAGTCAAGTAAGGGCGGTAAGAATGCTAGAAAAGCTAGAAAAAGAAGTAAGAAATCCAAAGCTAAGAGCGCTAGTGCTTGAAAGGGTTGAGGAGTTCAAGCTCAACAACCTCGCTGATGAGGACGTCTGGTTTAGAGAGCTCGTGCTCTGCGTGCTTACTGCCAATTCCTCATTCGTTTCGGCTTACAAGGTCTTAGGTTACGTTATGGACGAATTTTACAGGGGGTCGATGAACTTCGAGGCTGTATTAAGGGACCACGGCTACAGGCTTTATGACGTTAAGGCTAAGTACCTTAAGGGTCTGGTCAAATACAGGGGTAAGATAAAGAAGTGGATAAAGCCCATAGCCGACGCTAATCAGAGGAGGGCCAGGGAACTCCTAGCCGATGAGATCTACGGCATTGGCATGAAGGAGGCCAGCCACTTCCTGAGGAACGTGGGTTACTTCAACTTGGCGATCATAGACAAGCACGTTAGCAGGTTCGTTCTCAACTCCGGTCTGGTTTCGCCGTTCAAGTCCCTTACTAAGAGGAAATACTTAGAGATCGAGAACAAGCTAATAGAACTGGCTAAGAAATATGGGATGCCGGTCGGCGTGTTAGACCTCTTCATATGGCATTTAGAGACCGGCACTGTCCTCAAATAAGTAAGCTTTATATACTGGCTGTCTTAGTGAAAGCCGAACTGAGATGCGTACTCTCTTCGATGGAAACGTAGTGTTAAAGGCAAACTATGCTTACTTCTCCTTAGGTTATTCTCTTCTTTCTTACTTTTCACTCTGTTCATCATCACAGTAATTTTTATAGAATAATTTCGATGTTAGGTGATGTTTATGACCGCCCGCGTTCTAATCACCGACCCTATCGATAAAATCCTTATAGAAAAACTAAGCCAATTTAATGTAAAAATAGATTATATGCCAGAGATAGAAAGGGATGCACTACTTAGAATAATAGACGGCTACGATGTGATCGTTGTAAGGAGCAGGACGAAAGTGGATAAAGAAGTGATAGAGAGGGGCAAGAACTTGAAGGTGATCGCCAGGGCAGGGATCGGTCTCGACAACGTTGATACTGAAGAAGCCGAGAAGAGGGGGATAAAAGTAGTTTATGCGCCAGGGGCCTCTACGGACTCCGCTGCAGAGCTCACAATAGGCTTAATGATAGCCGCTGCGAGGAACTTCTTGGACTCCTTTAACCTCGCTAAGGGCGGCATATTTAAGAAGGTACAAGGTATAGAACTAACAGGCAAAACTCTAGGTATAATAGGGTTTGGCAGAATAGGAACGAAAGTTGGGATTGTTGCTAAGGCCATGGGAATGAGGGTACTGGCTTACGATATCGTCGACGTTACTGAGAGAGCTAAGCAGGTTGGGGCCGAAGTAGTTACGTTCGACGAGTTGTTAAGGCGCTCCGACGTGATCTCCCTTCACGTAACCGTAGGTAAGAACCCACCTAAGATCTTAGACAGGAACGCCTTTACGAAAATGAAGGACGGCGTAATAATAGTTAACACGAGCAGAGCGGCCGTAGTCGACGGTCCCGCATTGCTGGAGTTCCTCAAGAACGGTAAGGTAATGGCTTACGCAACCGACGTGTTCTGGAACGAGCCACCGAAGGAGGAGTGGGAGATCGAGATCCTGAAACACCCTAGAGTTATTGTTACGCCCCACATAGGTGCCCAGACGAAGGAAGCTCAGCGGAGAGTGGCCGAGATGACCGCGGAGAACTTGATAACTGCCATGAAGGAGGTGGGACTAATATGATGCTCATCCCAGGCCCAGTTAATGTGCCCAAGAGCGTTAAGGAGGCCGCTACGCTCGTAATAAACCATAGGTCGGAGAAGTTCAGGGAAATAGTTAGGGCTTTAGAAGGTAACCTCAGGAGCCTCTTCTCGGCGGAGAGGGTTGCCTTGCTTACAGGTTCTGGAACGCTAGCAGTTGAGGCTATGGTGTACTCCCTGACCAAGAGGGGAGAGAAAGTAGTGGGCTTCACGTATGGCGAGTTCGGGAACAGGCTAATGGAGAGCCTTAAGAGAAGGGGCGTCAACTTAAGGGCTTACGAGAAGCCGCAGGGAAGGTGGTTCACTATTGAGGAGATAAAGGCCGCACTGGATGAGAACAAGGACGCTACAGCAGTCGCGTTAGTTCACAACGAGACGAGCACCGGGATAGCGTTCAGGAACTTAGAGGAGGTAGCCAAGGAGGTCAAGGGCAGGGGGTTGAAACTGCTAGTGGACTCCGTCTCGGGGTTCGGGGCTTATCCCCTCTTCGTTAACGAGTGGAAAATCGATGCCGTCGCTACGGGAAGTCAAAAGGCCTTGGCCTCTGTTCCTGGTGCTGCGTTCGTTGCGTTAAGTGGCGAAGCCCTCGGCGAACTGGTCAAGGACGACTTGCCCAGCTATTTAGACTTATCCCTCCATTTGAAGTTCCAGGACAAGGGCGAGACGCCCTTCACGCCTTCCGTTGGCGTCTTTAACGCCTCGCTTCGCGCCAGCGAGCTGATGTTAATAGAGGGCAAGGAGAAGAGGTGGAAGAGGCATGAAGCCTGCGCGAGGCTAGTCAGGAAGGTCTTCTCTGAACTAGGGTTCCAGCTGTTGGGGAACGATGACGTGTTCTCCAATACTGTAGTGGCGGGAGAACCACCGGTAAAGGGGTTCAGAGAGGAGCTCAAGAAGAAGGGGGTTGAAATATCTCCGGGCATGGGAGAGCTCAGGGATAAAATAGTAAGGGTGGGCTTGTTGGGAGTAGTCGACGATAGGGCCGTCACAAAGCTCTTCAAGGCCACGTTTGAGATTCTCGGTAAGGCAGTCGACTTCAGAGTCCCTGAGGACTGCGTACTTCCTGAAGAGTTAAGGGCGGAAGTGGAGTGGTAATTTTTAATTCTTCCCTAAAGGAAAGGAATTAGTGTCTCAGGAGTTCGATTTCAACAAAGTCTTCGTTGAGGCTTGGAAGGGCAAGCTAACCAAGTTCGAAAGGGCCAGAATAATAGGGGCAAGGGCACTACAATTGGCGCTAGGGGCGCCCCCTCTCATTGACGTCAGTAAACTGAAGTCGGACGACGTGTTTACGATAGCTGAGGCCGAGCTCGAATCAGGGGTTCTTCCCATTACGGTCAGGAGAGTCTACCCTAATGGCAAGGTAGAACTGATATCGTTGAAAAGGAAATGAGTTGTAGACCTTCGGACTACGTGCTCATTATAGCTGAAAAGCCTAAGGCCGCTAAGAAGATAGTCGAGGCTTTATCGTCGAATTATAAGGAGTGTAAGGCTCACGGGGCTAAGTTTTGGGTTTTCAGTAAGGACGGTCAGACTTATGTCGTCGCGTCTGCCGCCGGTCACCTATTTGGACTGGACGGCCCTTCCGGTTTCCCAGTCTTCGAAACCGAATGGAAACCCCTTTGGGAGATCGACAGCTCCTCTTATTACACAAAAAAATTCTATTTTTTGCTAAGAGACCTCTCGAGGAACGCTAAGGCCTTCATAAACGCTTGCGATTACGACATAGAGGGGTCTCTTATAGGCTATTTAATAATCAAGTTCTTCGGCGACCTTAAGAGAGCGAAGAGAATGAAGTTCTCATCGCTTACTAAAGAAGAGCTCACGAGAGCTTTCCATAACCTACAACCACTAGATGTAAGTATGGTAAACGCGGGCATAGCGAGGCATAAGGTCGACTGGCTCTGGGGCATTAACGTGAGTAGGGCCCT
>CAYRZA010000004.1:14931-17829 GCA_964428675.1 uncultured Desulfurococcales archaeon
CCCAGTTTAAAGTGAATCTACTCATGCGACTCGGAGGCAAGACAGTTAGAGTTACACTTGACAGGACATTTGAGAGCATGCAAAACGCTAAGTCCGTCGCCCAGAAGCTGAGAGGTAGTAGAGCTGAAGTAGTAAGGGTTCATGAAGATGTCACCGTCATACCAAGGCCCTATCCGTTTAACTTAGGCGATCTTCAAGCTGAGGCGGGCAGGCTCTTCGGCTTCTCCCCTTACGTAACTGAGAGGTTAGCGGAATCATTGTACTTAGACGGTCTCATAAGCTATCCGAGGACTAACAGCCAGAAACTGCCCGCTGGGTTGAACTTGTTTACAGTGCTTGACGGCTTAAGGAGCTCATTCGGCAGACTAGTCGATCTGACCTTGAAGCTTTCCGAGGGTAGGCCAAAACCGCATAATGGGCCTAAGGAAGACCCAGCGCATCCAGCGATTTACCCCACTGGCGAGAGACCTGGAAAATTGGGGCAAAGGGAGGCGAAGCTTTACGAGCTCATAGTCAGGAGGTTCTTGGCCACGCTATCTGCAGACGCCAAGGCAGTCGTTCAGACGGTTAAGGTGAGGCTAGTAACAGGCGATTTGATCTCTTTGACCAACAGGAAAGTGACGTTCAAAGCGTGGCTGCTCATTTACCCTTATGTCAGAGTCGAAGAATCGGAACTCCTAAACGTAGAAGAGGGCTCCGAGGGCGAAGTAGAGGAGGCAAAGGTCGTAATGAGCCTGACCAAGCCGCCAAGGGCCTACTCTAAAGTGGCCCTGCTTAAGTGGATGGAGGAGTCAGAAATAGGCACGGAATCCACTAGGGGGAGGATAATCGAGACTCTCTTCACTAGAAAATATCTCAAAGTGGTCGGGGGCAAAGTTGAGCCGACTCCACTGGGTTTCGCTGTCTCAAAAGCGCTCTCAACTTACTTCGGAAATCTGACAGGGGTCGAGCTAACTAGAAAGCTGGAGAGGGATTTAGAGGACATAAAGAGAGGGAAGAGAATGGTCGAGGAAGTAGAGGAAGAAACTAAGAAAATAATTTCAAAATTGATTGAAAAATATAGAGAAAACAGTTCGGAAATTGGTAAGGAGTTGGCCGCGTACTTAGGGCTGTCTAACTACCAGAAGTGTAAGCTCTGCTGGCTACCCGTATACAGGTCGGGCTATTGTGAGTTACATTATGAGGCTAAGGAGGCGCTCGAGTCGGCTTTAAAGGAGTGGGAAAGGAGGGGAGTCCAAAAGGATAAAGCCATAAAAATTCTATTAAAGTCCAGATCCACAGGGAAATATGTTAAGGACTTGATGAAAGTCGTGCCAACCGAGCGGTGAGGTGAACCCTGGGGTAGCTGATCACAAGGCTCCGTACTTCTCCATCCACGCCTCGTAGGCCTTTATTAGGTCAGGACTAGCCGAAGGCTTCCTTATCTTCAGTACCTCCAGGAAGTCGTCCATCTTAACCGGCCTAGGCTTGTCGGAGTCGTTCTTGAACATCTCCTTAACGACCCTCATATAGGCCGCTTGGACTATGTCCCTTATGTCGCTCGCGGAGTAGCCTTCTAGCCTTTTCGCTAGTTCTTCAAGGTCTATTGACGAGTCCAGCGGTATTTTCTCCGTGAAGTGCTTAAGCAATGCAACCCTCATCTTCTGGTCAGGTAGCGGTATGTATATCCTCTTCTGGAACCTCCTCAGGAACGGCTCGTCCAACCTCCAGGGCTTATTGGTGGCACCTATCACGTAGACCTTGAAGTTCTCCGACTTGTCCTGCAGGCCGTCCATTTCCTTCAAGAACTGGTTCCTCACTCTCACTTCTCCGCCGTTCTCGCTCGAGAAAACACCAAGCAGTGCATCTATTTCGTCGATGAAGATTATAACTGGCTTGTTCTCCTTCTTAGAGGTCTCTCTCGCGATCTTGAAGACCTTCGCTACGTTCTTCTCCGCTTCTCCAAGCCATTTCGACATTATGGATGCTGCGTCTACCTGCATGAACACCGAGTCGATTTCGTTAGCGACTGCGGCCGCCAGCATGGTCTTGCCGTTCCCTGGCGGTCCGAAGAGCAGTATCCCCCTGGGCCATCCTAAGGGGAAGAGGTCAGGCCTCTTAGTGGGGTATACTATGGCCTCCCTCAGTGCTTCCTTCACGTCATCAAGCCCAACTATGTCATTAAAGGTGACCTTAGGCTTCTCCTTAACTATGAAGTCGTCTACGCTCGCGCTACCGTCGTTGTCGTTAGAGTCTGCGGGGACTAGTTTCTGCAGGGTCTCAATTCTCGCTTTATACTCGTTGATCATCCGCTCGTATGCCTGCCTGAAGGGGGAGTCAGGGTACAGGATCACCAACTGCGTAAGGCCCTCTATGGCCTTTTTGTAATAATATATAGCCTCATCAGTTTTACCTTCCTTATCGGCCTTCACCGCCCTTATTGCGTAGTTCCTTACCATGTCTTCCAGCATCACGTGGGCCGACATTTACTTACACCTCCAACTCGATTAGGCCTCTTCTCTCGAGTTCCTTCAAAAGGTCAAAGACTTCTTCCTTAGTGGCGTTGTAGACTGAGGTTATATAAGCCAGATCGAGGACACCGTTGGTCTGTTTCAAGAGATCGTAGAGCTCGTCCGATGTTAGCTTCCTCTTAGCGGGCTTAGCCTGAACCCTCACAGGGTCAGGCTGTTCAGTGGGCGGGTGCGGGAAGAGGCGAGGCAGTTCGCTCTCTATAATTTCCTCGGACTTCCTGTTTGCCTCATTGAGTATTTGCTGAGCCTCTGTGTCAAGCCTTATCGTGTAGTCGATAGGTAAAGCGCTCAAGGCATTGCTCTCGCTCACCATCCTGTTAATGTTGCTCACAAGCGAGTCTATCCCTATCGCTATTTGCGGAGCTATGGGCCTTATCTGGTCTCTGAT
>CAYRZA010000004.1:17929-19884 GCA_964428675.1 uncultured Desulfurococcales archaeon
GCGAGTCTATCCCTATCGCTATTTGCGGAGCTATGGGCCTTATCTGGTCTCTGATAGTCTCGAACGTCTTTACTAATGGTAATACTACGGTGCCGAACTCGCTGAGGTCCCTTATGGTCTCGAGCTTAATCCTCGCCCTTTCGAGGACCAGGCTGGCTGTTAATAACACTTTAATTATTTTCCTTAGGTCAGCGACCTCGGACGCATATACCATAGCCTTTCCTGTATCCCCCTCCCTCTGTGCCCTCACTACCGCTTCGAAGAGGTCCCTATCCCTCCTTTTCATCTGGTTAATTATTTCATTCAGCTTGTCCTGATGTTCTCTTAATTTGATGACTACGTCGTTGATCTTTTCGGTCAGCTTCCTATTGTTATCCCTGTTCCCAAAGGGCCAGCTAAGCCACTTTTTGAAGAAGCCCGAGTCATCATCAATGAAAAATTTCTCTGGCATCTCGGAAAAAGAGCTTTGTCTCAGATTGTGTTTATAACCTTTACGCCGATCTTTGCGGGTAGTTCCGCTTTCCCGTTGCTGGGCTCAGCGTTCGTCTCTGGGCTCAGGATTACGGGGGTCGGCGGCTTGAGCTCTGCAGGCTCCTTATCTAGGTTATCCAGCTTATCTAGGGTCTTCCTTATATCGTCCCTTTCTATTGCATAACTGTCCTTCAGCTTCTTCAATTGTTCCATCGAGTTCTTGTAAGATTTGTCGTCTATCTCAGACGATAAGTAGCTGATTTTCAATGCTATCATAATCTTATCTATCTTGAGTGCTTGGTCCTCTATCTCGTTTAGCCTGCTCTTTAGGTCGCCCTTTATTTTTGCTATTTCGTCCTTGATCTTGTTATACTCACTAGTCAATTTCCTCTTCATCTCTTCGTAGTCGGACTTGTCTATTTCGTTCTTATTGTATAGCTCCTCCAGCGCCTTCAGTCTCCTCCTTATTTTTTCCACGTTGCTCAATATCGTATTTGCTTTGACCTTCCATTCGGGTAACAAGACCAAGCCGTCTTGCTCTACCTTAAACCTGCTGGGGTCAACGGTGAGAATCGTGGAATCGGTGGCTATTTCTACGCTATTTATAGTACCATCCACTTCCGTGTTGACGTTGATAACGAAGCCTGCGTCCCTACCGTATGCGTCCTTAACCCTTTGTCCAACGACCTTTACTAGGACGTCATATGGTACTACCATGGGTTAACCTCGATAAAGTAATACCTTGTGGGTATGTTT
Organism: uncultured Desulfurococcales archaeon; assembly: GCA_964428675.1. Lineage (GTDB taxonomy): Archaea > Thermoproteota > Thermoprotei_A > Sulfolobales > Sulfolobaceae > Acd1. Next base: position 19,157 of record CAYRZA010000004.1, read on the forward strand.
ATAAGGTGTAGGGCCCTCAGACGGTGGAGGTTCATCACAGCTAAGCGCTTTTAACCCTCATCACCATGGGCCCCATTCAACGAAGTCTATTAGCTAGTATTATGAATTCAACTCTTTATTACATGTGGCCCGACAAGAGCTCATTCCGAAATGTCGTTACAAACATTGCTGAACATTACTTCACAATTTGGCGAACTACTCCACGTGAACACAAACTCGCTCGCCACTGGGCTAATAGTAATAGGGTTAGCCATACTCTTGCTGGCCCTAATAATAGGAGTTACATACGGTGCTGTGAAGGCCGCAAGAGAAGTACCAAATATGCCTTTCAAACAGTTCGTGATAACAGTTCTTCTAATAGCAGCGTTCATGATAATTCTAGGCGTACTTCTGCCATAAAGTCAAGAAAATATTCTTTCACCTAGATATTTTAAGTCGTATAGGTTTTCTATCTCTATTAGTCTATTGTATTTTGCTGTCCTCTCCCCTCTAGCAGGTGCTCCAGTCTTTATGAAGTCAGAACCAAGCCCTACAGCGAGGTCTGCCACAAAGCTGCTCTCGGTCTCTCCGCTCCTGTGGCTCACTACAGTCTTTATGGAGTGGGCCTTAGCGAATTCAGCGAACTCTACCGTTTCCGTTATAGTCCCTACCTGGTTCGGCTTCACTATAACGCCCCGGGTAGCGCTCAGCTCGACCCCTTTCTTCAGGTACTTGACGTTGGTAACGTA
>CAYRZA010000005.1:0-7829 GCA_964428675.1 uncultured Desulfurococcales archaeon
TCGCAACGACTCATATAGCCCTCGCGACGGAAGCGGCGAAGAGGGGGCATAAGGTTAAGATAGTGCCCGGCGTCTCCGTGCTCTGCTACTTCCTATCGAAGACCGGCCTATCGTCATACAAGCTGGGCAGGTCAGTCACCGTGACGTTTCCAGAGAACTTGCCGTCCGAATATCCCTATAGGGTTATAAAGGAGAACGACTCCCTTAACCTGCACACTCCCGTGTTTCTCGACATAAGTGGAGGAAAAATGATGACCGCGAAAGAGGCAATCAGGATCCTCACGTCGCTCGAGGAAAGGTTTAAGGAAGGCGTAATCACGCCCGATAGGTACGTCGTCGTGGGCCAAAGATTGGGATGCGATGACGAGAGGGTAGACGTATTAAAGGTCTCGGAGGTAGAAGAAGCCAGACTAGCAGACCCTCCTCACATACTCTTATTTCCCTCCAGGAGGTTGCATTTCGTTGAGGAAGAGGGTCTAGAATGGATAAGGAGACGGTTGATAGGGTAAAAAAGTACATAGAGGGTATGAAAAAACGGTTAGAAAATGTAAGTGTTAATGACGAAAAGCTACTGAAAATATATAACTTGGCCCGCCAGTACACCGAGGACGCAGAGTACTATTTAACTAAGGGCGATGTAATAACCGCATTAGTTGACGTGGTTTACGCCGAAGGGCTTCTGGACTCAGTGCTTATGCTCACAGGTCAAGACCCCGACAGCCAGGTATCTAAGAGGGTCTTCGTCGGCGGCACATTTGACTTGATACATCCAGGACACATAGAGTTCCTAAGGGAGGCAGCAAAATACGGCAGGGTTTACGTGGCGATTTCGAGGAACGTGAACGCCGAAAGGATAAAGAAGAGGCCAGTGATCAACGACGAGAACGAAAGGTTAGAGGTCGTTAGGGCTATTCGCTACGTTTATGACGCCCTCTTAGGAGACGAGAAGGATTTCCTAAATTCCGTGCTACGTGTTAGGCCCCACGTGATCTTCTTAGGTCCGGACCAAAAAGTAGATGAGAAAATCTTGAAAGAAGAGCTAAGAAAAAGAGGCCTAGAAAATGTAGAAATAATAAGAATGGAAAAGAGGATAAACAAATGGAAACACTCTAGTTCGTCTCAAATAATTTCTGAGATATTAAAGAAATTTTGTGAGAACGAAGAGAACAAAAATACTTGATCATAAGAACACTTCGACCTCGACCTCATCGCCGTCCTTAAGGCCTATTTTCTCCCTGAGCTTGTAGGGAGAGATGATCTCAATCACGCTCTTCGGGTGCACAGTCCTCGAGGGCAGGACTACCGCCGCGGGGCTCACGCCGTTGACCGTCGCCGGGAAGGCCTTAACGCTTCCCAAGATCCTTTCGGGTTCCCTATGCTCAGGAATCTCAATGCCTTTGCTTATGTCGAGTAGAACCCTATTTTCGATTGACTGCCTGTCGTATAACACAACGTTTAGGGTTCCAGGGAAAACCTCGAAACCTAAATATTTCATAAAGGCTTCCCTGTAGTACGGTAAGGAGACGAAGAAGCTTCCCTCGCCCTTTCCCGAAACTACCCTACCCCTTAGTACTACTACCCTATTCCTTGTGATCAACTTCGTTATCTCTTCTATTATGCCAATGAGCTTTGCTTCTCCTTCTTGAGTCAACTCAATCACCTCTCCTTCCTTGCTTATGTTCCTACGTATCAAGCCGGAGGCCTCGAGCTCTTTCAAAATCCTACTCACCGTTTGCTGAGAAACGCCAAGCGACTTCGCTATTTCCTCCTGTTTAACCAATTTGTATGCGAACTTTGAGGTCAAAAGGTAGAGGTTGCAGAGAGCTTCGCAGGCTCCTCTGTCCACGTCAGGAAAAGCGTTTTAAAGGCCTTTATATTCTCCGCTGTTGTCGTCCTCTAGATCCGGCGTAGCCCAGTTCCAGGTCTGACTCCACGCGTTCCCTATCTGTATTGGCCTATCTAATCTGCTCAATAATACTATTCTACTCGGCCTGTGTTCCGAAAGCACTTTGTACCCCGTTAACTCCGAGAGGGTTTCGGCGAACTCTCTGATCTCGTTGTGACTCGGCATGGCGTCCCTCGTTAACCTCTTAATCGACGGTCCTACGTGCATGTAAGCCTTAACTTCTACGTACGTGGGCATAGCGAACTCTATTAACTTCGCGAACTCCTTCGCATCTTCCAGAGACATGTTGAATCCCTTAATCATCGTCATTCTTATTACGGTCGGCGAACTGAAGCTAGGGAGTATCTCTAAGGTCTTCATTACTAAGTTCCAAGAGTTCGCGACCAATGGTCTATTTATAATTTTATGCTTTTTCTCGTTAGGCGCCTGAAGGCTCACGAAGAGTTGTGTGGGTTCCTCTTCGAGTGAGGCCAGCACATCAGGTCTTACGCCGCTCGTCACTAAGAACGTCGTCATCCCCCTCTTGTGATACTCCCTAATCAACTCGCCGAGCCTCTCGTAAAGGGTCGGTTCGCCTGTGAGGCTTATCGCCACGTGCTTGGGCTCCATGGCCTCTTTAACCTTATTTACGTCTACTCCCTGCCTTCCAAAGTAGCCTGAGACAGCCCTCCTGTGTTCCTCAATAGACTTCTCAGCGATCATTTCGGGGTCGTCGAAAGCCGGCAGCCTCGTCTCGTCCCACTCGATCCCCACGTCTTCTGGCTCGAGCCTCCAGCAATGTATGCATCTGAACCAGCACCACGAGGACGTTGGGGTCATCTGGACGCATCTATGGCTCTCAATGCCATAGAACTTGCCCTTGTAGCAATACCTGTTATTCACCAAAGCCTCGTGGGTCCAATGGCACTTCTTGTAAGCGCTATGGCTGCCAATTATATGATAGCCTTCCTTTTCTAACTCTCTCTGAATCACACTGAACGTATCCAGTCTTAGGGCCACAATGTCCAGTTCGTATTTTTATACTTATAAATATGAGGGAGTGAGGTCTTTGTACCCTGTGATGTTTTCGACTTTCTTTGCGAAATCTATTAGGAAGTAATCGTCTAGGTACTTGCCCATGACCTGTAGTGCTACAGGAAGCCCGTTGTAAAACCCGGCTGGAATAGAAATCGCTGGAACCCCTGTGAGGTTCGCGACTACGGTGTTCACGTCCATGGCGTAAAGTTTCAGCGGATCGCTGATCATTTCGCCTATCTTTGGGGGGAGAATCGGCATCGTTGGGGACACAAGTAAGTCCACTTTCTTCAGGTTCTCGTTCATACTGTCGTACAGAAGCCTTCTAACCTTTAACGCCTTAATGTAGTACATTTCATAGTATCCCGCGCTCAAGACGAAACTGCCGAGTAGGATCCTCCTCTTGACCTCCCAGCCGAAGCCCTCAGCCCTGTTCTTGGAGAACGTTTCTATCCAAGTCCCCTCCTTATATTTGCTATAACCGTATCTAACGCCGTCGAACCTGGCCAGGTTGCTGCTGGCCTCGGACATGGCTATAATATAATACGCCGGCAATGCGTACTCTAAGTAGCCCAACTTGGTCTCCACTAGTTCAGCCCCCTCGCTCGAGAGCTTATTGAGGAGAGCATTCACAACTGACACTACAGGTTTGTCGGAAGCCTCCATCATGTCCGTCAAGACCCCCAGCTTAATGCCCTTGAGCCTCGCCTCTCTCTTCGGCGGGACAGCAGAAATCGTGGTAGCGTCTCGTGGGTCGTCTCCAGAAATGACCGTATACAAGACTTCCAAGTCCTCTGCGTTCCTCGCCATAGGGCCTATTTGTTCCAGGCTGTTCGCATAGGCCACTAGGCCGTACCTGCTCACCGTTCCGTAGGACGGCTTGAGGCCGAACACAGCGTTGTAAGCAGCAGGTGCTCTTATGGAGCCGCCGGTATCGCTTCCTAAAGCCAGTTCTGTGAAATGAGCAGCGAGTGCGGCCCCACTGCCACCTGAAGATCCTCCAGGGGTTCTCTCGAGGTCCCAGGGGTTCCTGGTCGGACCGAAGTAGCTAGTCTCCGTAGTGGAGCCCATGGCGAACTCGTCCATATTGGTCTTCCCTATTATGATCCCGCCTTCCGCCTTGATTTTCTCGATGACGGTAGCGTCGAACGGAGGTATGTAGTTCTCCAGCATTTTCGAGGCGCAAGTAGTCCTAATGCCCTTGGTGGATATGTTGTCCTTTACCGCTATAATTATGCCCTCTAACTTACCGCCCTTTCCGCTTCTCAGCCTCTCTACAGATCTCTTGACTTCTTCTACCACTTCTTCGTAACTTCTAATCGTTATGAAGGCCTTAATCTTGCCCTCGTGTCTCTTAATCCTGTCGAAGTACTGTGAAACGTACTCCTCTGGACTTAGCTCCCCCCTCTTAAGCTTGTCCTGAATTTCCGTGATCATCTTCACTCACCGTAGATTCTGGGACCTATGATGAAACCGTTCTCTTTCCCTCCCGCGTTTGCCAGAGCTTCGTCCCTGCTCAGTCCCTCATGCGGGACGTCTTCTCTCAGCTTGCCTTCAGAAATAGGGTGAAACATCGGCTCTACCCCACTTAAGTCGAGCTCATTTATTTTGTTAAAGAAATCCAGAATTTTTTCTATTTCCTTCGCCATCTTTTCCTCCTCTTCTTTGGACAGCTCGATCAAGCTCAGCCTTTCGAGTTTCTTTATCAAATCCAAAGAGCCCTCTTTCATTTCTTCACACTCTCTAATATCCAGTTCAAGTAGTCCTTATATCCGTCAGTTATATCCATGCTTATTATCTCTGGAACTTGATAAGTGTGTAACTCCTTCAGCCTTTTCATGAGTTCAGTCCTTAACTCCTTCGTAGTCTTTATTATCATTAAGTACTCTTCTGCCTTCTCCACCTTGCCCTGCCACCAGTAAACCGAGTATATAGGGCCGACCAGGTTAATACAAGCTGCTAGCTTTTCGCCTACTAACCTCTCCGCTATCTCCTCAGCTTTCCTTTTGTCGTCTATGGTAGATAATATAACCGTAAATCCCTCGTTTTTAGGGTATTCAGCTGTGGACATAGCTGAGGCCTCGGAAACCCTTGGAATACCGGGGTTATATGATGTTCTCCTCAACGCGGTCTCGGAAGCCGTCACTCTGGGCAAGAAGTTTGTCGGCCTATTGCTCGATGACGGTGTAGGCGTGATAGTCCTAGTAAACCAGATAGAAGAAGGGGTAGACGGCTTCCTCCTGATGGTTCCCCAGGGTATGGACTTGGACTTCTGTGAGGCCGTGGGGCTCTACCAAGTCAAGGTAGACGGCGGCGAAGTGGCTTTTAGAGTGTGCAGGCTTAAAGATTATGATGCAGCGAAGAAGTACTTCGAACAGAGGAGAGTCTTACACTACGAGATGATAGGGGGTAACCTTGAGGACTTTCTTAGTGAGGCGCTGGGTAGATAAGGAGACTTTCGAAAAGTTGCTGACGTTCTCTAGGTACTTATCGAGGGACGAGAATGGCTCGTATTTCGCGTTCGATCCGGTTAGGGCCAAGAAGAACGGGGTTAAGGCCAGCGAGATCCTGGAGCTGTTGAGGGACTTGGACGTCGAAATAGACAGCGAACTCGAAGAGGAAATTCGCCAGAACTCCGCTCCTGAGTACGACGTTGAGGTCTATTGGGATAAAGGCAACTTAGTAATAAGGCCTTTCGTTTACCTTTACGATAGGGTTCCCGAGCTTAAGGAGTTGGCGAAATACGACAAGTCCTCCCACGTCTTCCTATCGAAGCCTGTCAACTACTACAAGATAATGAAGGCCTTTGAGGACAAGGGAATAAGCGTACTGAACAGGGTCAGTCTGGGCAAGGAAATAGACGTGAAGTTTACGGGTCAACTCAGGGACTACCAGAGGGAAGCGATAGAGAAGTGGAAGGCGAACAACTTCAGAGGGGTCGTATCCTTACCGACGGGTGCTGGAAAGACCGTAGTAGGCGTTGGCGCGTTTACCGAGGTCAGGACTCCGACGCTGATAGTGGCGTTCACTCAGGAGCAGGTCAATCAGTGGAGGGAGGCCCTCCTGAAGTTCACCTCAATTTCGCCGAGTGAAGTGGGACTGTTTTACTCTGAGGAGAAGAAGATTAAGCATGTGACTATAACCACCTACCAGACCGCCTTTAGGTACGTGAGCGAGTTAGGCGACAAGTTCGATCTGCTCATAATTGACGAGGTGCATCACCTGCCAGCGGAGAAGTTTAGGGCTATAGCGGAGGGTCTAATAGCCCCGAAGAGGTTGGGCCTCTCAGCTACTCCCTACAGGGAGGACGGTTTGCACGTTCAGCTATTTGAGCTCATGGGAGGCTTAGTGTACTCTAAGAGCTTCGAGGAACTGTCATCTCAGGGCTACCTAGCCCAGTATAAGGTTATTCCAGTGCAAGTTAAGCTCCTCCCAGAAGAGGAGATGAAGGTAAAGAGCCTACTGTCAGCTTACAAGAAGCTGGCCGGTAACAGGACAGTGAAGGAGTTGATAGAAGCCATGAAGAACGGCGATGAGAACGCCAAGAACGCGTTGAAGTTCTTAGCGGAAGCTAGGAAGATAATAAATCTTTCTCGGGCTAAAGTACTTAAAGTCAAGGAAATTGTAGAAGAAAATAAGGGCAAGAAGATAATAGTGTTCACTCAGTACGTAGAGCAGGCAGAGGCCATAGCCAGGGAAGTTAAAGGTCTGCTTCTTACAGGAAAGATGAGCAAGACTGAGAGGGAGAGGACGTTGAGGACTTTCAGGGCCCTACAGAGCGGAGTTCTGGTGGTAACGACAGTCGGCGACGAGGGGTTAGACATCCCCGATGCGGAGGTGGGGATTTTCGTGGGAGGCACTTCTTCGAGGAGGCAATTCATACAGAGGCTCGGCAGACTGCTGAGGCCTAAGGACGGAAAAGTGGCGGTGATGTACGAGCTTATAGCAAGGGGGACTCCGGAGGAATATCAGGCTAAAAAGAGGAAGAGCGTCGACTTAAACGACCTAATTTAAAGGTAATAGAACGAGGCATAAGCCAAAGCCAGGAGCAACGTGTCCGGATTCTCTACGCACAGCTTAACGGACTCCCTCGTTAGGCTTATCAACGGCTTCCCTGATGCCGTGACGAGCGGAATCCCTCCGCACTCCTCGTAAATCTCTCCCTCAAATTTCGGGACAAACTTCGTAAACGTAAACCCCGGGACGAACTTGGGTTCCTCTATCCTAATTTCCCCCCTTATGAAGACGAGCTTTCCGGAACCCCCTAGAATCCTTTCGTTTCCCGTTATCGTGTACTCGTCTACCCAAGCGGGGGACTCCACGACTTCACAGTCCTCCTCTCTAGTAGTGAGCAAAGAAAGTGGGGGAAACACGGCCGTTCTGCTCTTCGCCTTAAGTAGGGCTGGGTTGATAACTACCGAGTCCCCAGGTTTTAGGAATTTGTAATTCCCAGGTCTACAGACCTTGATCCCCTCATCTACGTACACAGTTATTAACCTGTACTTCCCAACGCTTAAAAAGATGAAAGGACTTGTAAGGGCTGAACGGTGAAGAGTAACTAGGCTGTTGACCATGAGGTGGCTTAAGAAAAGGGAAGTTGCAATGATTTACCTACTTGACCACAAGTTCGGCGATAGGGCTTTCACGTTTTTTGAGGCCCTTTCGGTACTCGAGCCCGTCTTCGGCAGGAAGGTCGCAAGGAACAGAATTAAATACTTCATCAAGGTCGGCGTAATACAGAGGATCAATGGAGATAAATACAGGGTCAAGCCTTTAATTGAAGTTATAGAAGAAATCGTGCTTCCTTACATAGTTAAACGTTCTCAGCGTCTTCGTCGTAGAACTCAATTATGACCTTGACCTTGACTTCCCTCTTGCTGAGAGGGGGCAAGTTGGTGCCGAGGTCGAC
>CAYRZA010000005.1:7929-10893 GCA_964428675.1 uncultured Desulfurococcales archaeon
CTGGTCACGACCTGGCTTCCGATCCTTATTTCCTTGACGTCGACCTTGTCTGGGAGGAACCTGTTCCTCACTATTTCGACGGTGTCGACAGCCTTGCTTATGGCCCTACCCCTTGCCTTCACTACTATCTCCGGCACGCCCTGGTTTAGCAGGGTTAGAGCAGCTAGGACGTAGTTCATCACTGGCTTTTTACCTACTAGGACTACATTGCTTGGATTGGGGCTCGTGCTCATGTTTTCACCCAAAGGCTAAAATGCGAAAGTAAGGGACGGTTAAAAAGTTATCCTGAACAGTAACACTTTGACTGTTGATTTATAAGCATCGATGTTGAGAAAAGAGTCTTTTACGAATGATTGACGTAATCTACAACGCCGCCTGCCCTAACTGCGGTGGGCCTCTGCAGTCGTCTAGGTCGAGTAAGGGGTTACTTTGCGAGTCCTGTGAGGGAGACCTCAATGAGCTGAAGGCTGGGGACAGGTTCGACTCGGTTCTCGCTCACTATTCACACTTAGTTAGCAGGGGAAAGGTGCTCGGCTTGTGGGAAGTGCAGGTCAGCGTGACGGAGCTCAAGGAGGTTAGCGCGCTCTTCAAGAGCATGACCGGCTTCGAGCCCAGGAACCTACAGAAGTATTGGCTGTTCAGGATGGTAGAAGGGGAGAGCTTCACGCTCTCCGCGCCGACCGGCATGGGTAAGACGACGTCTCTAATAGTATATTCCGCCTATCAAATTCTGAAAGGAAATAGGGTCTTATATATTGTGCCTAGCAGTTCTTTGAGGGATCAGGTGGTCTCGAGGCTGAAGGGCTTCCTCGGGGTCTCCGCCGAGCCTAAGGACTTCGTGGCGGTCACCGCTAACTACCTGACTAGGAACGCCGACAAGCTAAGGGAGCTCTCGCCGAACCTAGTCGTCGTCGACGACGCGGACGCGTTACTTAAGAGCGGTAAGTCCACTGACGCTCTCGTCAAAGTGCTCGGCATCAGTGAAGAGGAGTACAGGGCCAGCGTAGAGCTGGTAAGGCTCAGGGCTCTCTTAGGCAAGGACAACCAGAGGGTAAAGGAGCTGGTCGAAAAGCTCAAGGGGAGCAAGATGAACTACGCTCAACTCTTAGTGGCCAGCGCCACTTTGAGGCCAAAAGGGGTGAAGCAGAAGGCCTTGAGGCTTTTGCTCAGGTTCGACCTAACTAACGCTCAGGTTTACGTCAGGAATATCATTGACGCTTATGCCGGCATGAACTTGCTTGACGTGTTGGGCAAGCTAGAAGGGGGCACCTTAGTCCTTGTGTCCAGGGACTACGGGCAGAGGACAATTAGGTCGTTAAAGGAGGAGCTGGAGGAGGCCGGATATAAGGTAGGGTTAGCCGTGTCCGGCAGGAAGTTCTTGGAGAAGTTCAGTAGGGGTGAGGTGGACGTACTAATAGGCTCCGCGAGCTACTACGGGGTGGCGGTGAGGGGAATCGATGAGCCGAAGAGGCTATATAACGTCGTCTTCTATGGCGTGCCCAAGTTTAAGGTCAAGCTTGAGGACTACCTGAACAACCCCCTGAACTCCATTAAGGTTTTAGTTCACGGAAAGCTCGTCGACTCTAAGACCGTTGAGGACTTCCTCAGGCTCTCCCAGGGCGAGATAAACGCCATAAGGCTTGCCTTAACGAAGGGGATTAGCCTTAGTGGAAAGCTCGAAGAGCTCAGGCTTAAAGCTAAAAATTTGGCCGAAGAGGCGAAGAGGTATATAGAAAGCTTAGGCGAAAAAGTAGAATTAAATAACGTAATAATTAGGAAAGAAAGCGGAGGAGTATTCGTTTACGTCCCAGACGCAGCAACCTACGTTCAGGGTTCCGGTAGGTCAAGCAGGCTGACCCCTAACGGTCTTTCTCTCGGTCTCACCGTGACCCTAGTGGACGACGAGCAGGTCTACTGGGCGTTAGTGAAGAGGTTAAGGAAGACGGGGCTTGAGATCAACCCCGTTAGGTTCGACGAGTTAGACTTACAAGAGGTGAAGAAGGCGCAGAAGGAGAGCAGGGAAGGAAAGGGCAGGGAAATCAGCGTCAAGACAGCGCTCATAGTCGTGGAGTCCCCAACTAAGGCCAAGACGATAGCCAGGCTCTTTAACGGCAGTGGACCCAGGCAGGTCAACGGGGTCAACGTCTACGAAGCGATCATCCCGCTCGGTGAAACCGTTCTCGTGTCGACTCTCATAGCGACTAAGGGCCATTTGTTCGACCTAACTACGGACAACAAGGGGCTCTATGGCGTTGAAGTGTCAGGCGACACGATAAGGCTACACTACGAGTGGATAAAGAAATGCAACAATTGCGGCAGGACATTCGTGTCCAGCAGGCAGACCTGTCCGTTCTGCGGCAGTGATAGCGTCATGAGCTCATCGGCGATAGGGAAGGCCTTGCAGAGGCTCGCGGTCCAGGTGGACGAGGTGCTCATAGCTACCGATCCCGACACTGAGGGCGAGAAGATCGCCTTCGACGTCCTCAACCTCATTAAGCCGTTGAACCCTAACGTCTTCAGGATCGAGTACCATGAGGTCACAAGGCAGGGAGTGCTGGACGCGTTGAAGAGTAGAAGGCAGGTGAACTTAGGCCTGGTCAACGCGCAACTAGTCAGGAGGGTTGAGGACAGACTAATAGGGTTCGAACTGTCCAAGGCCCTTCAGCACGCGTTGAGCGACCTGAACAACGGGAGCGGGAGGGTTCAGGGGCCGGTGCTGAAGTGGTTGGTCTCCAGCTACAAGGAGTACTTGGGGAAGAGGGGCTACGTGGCTACCTTGACCTTAGGTAACTACAAGTTCACGGTCTTCCTGGGCAAAGAGAAGAAGGAGAGACTGAGAGTGAAGGTGAGGAAACTCGAAGAAAGGGAGGAAGAGCTGAACCCGTTACCGCCATTCACTACTGACGAGCTACTCCAAGCCGCGTCTATAGGCCTCAACTATTCCCCACAGCTAACCATGAAGCT
>CAYRZA010000005.1:10993-12138 GCA_964428675.1 uncultured Desulfurococcales archaeon
CACGTCAAGCTCTACGACCTAATATTCAGGCGTTTCATCGCGAGTCAAATGAGGCCAGCTAAGGTGAAGGTCGCTAAGTTCAGGTTGGAGGTCGAGGGGATTGAGGGCAGGGAGGTCGAAGTAATCACCTCAGTCACTGGAGGTTTCTCCAAAGTCCAAGAGGTGAAGACGTATTCCCTGCCTGAGGGGGAATTCGAGGTGGAAGTGAAACCGTATAAGTCGTCGGCCGCTAGGCTTCCAGATTACGCTGAGATAATAAGGAAGATGAAGGAGAACAGAATAGGCAGGCCTAGCACTTACGCTAAGACCGTTCAGAGCGTTCTGCGCCACGGTTACGCGGTGGAGAGTAAGAGGGCGAAGAAGTTAGTGGTCACGAGGAAAGGGATGAGCGCCTTTAACGTCTTGGCGAGTAAGTTCAGCGACTTCATAGACGAGAAGCGGACTGCCGAACTGCTGTCGAAGATAGACATGGTGGCGAGGGGAGAGCTGAGCCCAGAGGACGTAATATTCGGCACGATAACAGAAGTGACTTCGTTGTCAGTACTTTCTGGCAATAGTTATAACTATGTATGACGATCTCTTACCTTTCTCAGTTCCTATCTCCGTGCTCACGAGGTCGACACCATTTCCCAACCTGTCCTTGACGCTATTGTAAACGTCGACCGCCTTCGCGATTTCCCTGCCAACGCCCTTTATCTTTACCTCGTCCATTCCCTGGTTTAACAATGTTATTATTTCTAATGTATAGTCCGTTATACTCTTAGATCTACTAACAACTATTTCTACGTACTTCTTTGACATTAAGGACAAATGAGGTGCATACGTTAAAACATTAACTTTGGTCAGCAACACGGACCCTCTTCACAGCTCGAGGCCTAAGGGCCTCATCACCCGTATTTCAATGATTGGTAATAGGTAATAGCGTTTAGTATTAAGTACGGCACGACTTCCCTTGGGACGGAGTAGTACTTAGGGCCGTTCTGTGACAGCTGGGGATCGTTGGGATCCTTTACCTTGAGCTCCGCCACCTCCTTGAAGGGTATCCTGCTGGCTATCGAATCCGTGTTGGTCAACTCCTTGGGTGTAATCACGAACTCTATCGAGGTCGCTTTGTCCATGGCCGGCTTCACAGACACCATATACGT
>CAYRZA010000005.1:12238-14278 GCA_964428675.1 uncultured Desulfurococcales archaeon
CGAACTCTATCGAGGTCGCTTTGTCCATGGCCGGCTTCACAGACACCATATACGTCTCGTCTAGGTCGTAAGGGGTGAAGGAAGTGCTGAACTCTGGGCTCTTCACGACCTTACTGAAGCTCTCCAGCGCGACCCACCTGATCTCCTTCGTCTCAACGTCGATGAAGTTCACGACCCTGAAGGGTACGTCGGGCCTCCTCATCCTCTTCAGCTTGCTCTCTATATATTCCTTTGGCAGACCCACGATGTTCGAGAGCTCGTCCGCCGTTAACGGGATCTCCTTGAGCTCCTCATAAATCCTCTGGGTGTAGCCGGAGATCCAAGGCCTTATCGTCGCGTGGGACAGCACGACCTTGGCCAGAGGGCTTATGGGGCCGTTGAGCCTGTAGACCCTTATTTTCGAATCCTTCAACTTCCTTATGAACTCCAGTGTGCCCCTGACAGAGAAGTACCTTAAGACCGTCTGCCTGAAAGCTTCCTTGAGTATTATCCTATCATCCTTACCGACTTTGCCTAGCTTGCCGAAACTCGGTCCGATCTCCCTTAATGTGCTGACGAAAAACGGCGACAGGAGTATCGCCTTTATTATTAGGCGCTTGAGTTCCCTCTCATCCATGGTCAGTATCTCGGACAGCAGGTCCTCGTGAACGCCCTTAATGGAAAACCCGTAGATGGACGTTCTCGCGGAGACGCCAGTACCGTATCTACTCGCCGCCAATACTAAGAGGGCCTGAGCTAACGTGTTGCTTACTTTCTCGTTTATTATTGTGGAATAGATATACTCATCGTTGTACTTTTCTATTAATAAAAATCTAGAAGTAATTATATTGTGCTTCTCTAACCACTCCTTCAGCTCCCTGAACTCGTCTGGTATTTCCTGGCTCCTGAGAATCCTCCTCAACTCTTTGACTAAGAGCGGGGACTTGGGTATCACGTCACCTTTCCAGAGCGGGATCTCGCCCTGCGTCCCGTTATACTTCTCTACTTCTATCCTCAGCTTATACTGGTCTATGTTCTTTATCTTCCATGTCTTACCGGCTATCCTTATGACGTCTCCAGGCCTCAAGTGACGGTAGACGTAAGGCGCGTCTATTTCGCCAATTGGCTTTCCGTTCTCCACGGCGATGAACGTCTCGTCAGTGTTAACGAAGGAGAAGAACTCCTGGAATCCCTTAAGCCACGGTATGCTCGGGTTCTTGTCGAACCTCCAGATCTTGAAGAATGACCTGCCTAAACTTATTTTGTTACCCTCGAGCCTTATTACGCCGTTTCTGCTGAGCTCCTCTATGACTTCTAATATTTCTCTATCCTTAACGTTCCTGAACGCGTAAGAGCCCTTAACGACGTTTATGACCTCGTCTATTCCCACCGTCCCCTTTTGCAGAGTCATGGCCACTATTTCTCTTGCCAGGACGTCGAGGTACGGGAAAATCTTCTGCTTCTCCAGCTCCCCCCTGAGGGCGAGCCTGATGAGAGCGTATGCCTCTAGCACTTCGTACTCTGAGGCACAGATGATTTCTCCTGTCGAAACGCTACCTATACTGTGCCCAGACCTGCCGAGCCTCTGTAGGAGGGACATAACGTTGGGCGGAGGTCTGAACATGAAGACCTTGCTTATTTCACCCACGTCTATTCCGAGCTCGAGAGTCCTAGTACACACGACTATCCTGCTCTTGCCCTGCCTCAGGGCTTCCTCGACCCTCGTCTTCTCCTCCCTCGAAATCGATGAGTGGTGTAAGTAAATCCCGTCAAGTTTAGTCTGCTCCAACGCTTCGAAGAGCCTCTCAGTTGCGTACCTCGAGTTAGTGAAGAGCAGGCTGGGCGGGACGTGGGTTTCATTGACGTAGTTTGAAACGTCCTTCCATATGTCGTCGGACTTAATTAACTTGTAAGACAGGCTGAGCTTTTTCGTGTCTAGAAGCCTGACCAGTCTGGTCGGCCTCGAGGATGAGCCAGCGACGAACTTCATCACGCCGTTTATGTCGCCCACCGTCGCTGAGAGGCCTATCCTCTGGAAGTCCCTGCCCGAGAACTCCTTCA
>CAYRZA010000006.1:0-1186 GCA_964428675.1 uncultured Desulfurococcales archaeon
CCGTCCACGTCGTATTCAGGGCCCTTATCGAGCTTTATCGGCATTTGAGTCAGCACAGGCACTACCTGGCCGTTGTCCATGACCGCGAAGAGCTGGGGCAGGAACGGCATGCCGAACTCGTCCTTCTCGCCGTAGTCCGTGAGGAAGAGATAGTCCTCTTCCCTGACCTCCTTCTCCACGTTGAGCTCTTTCGAGAGCTTCTCGAGGACCTGCACGAAGGGTTTATGCCTGGGGTCTGAGGTGGAGCTCACGAGGACTAGTTTTTTAACGGCCATTGGGCAAACTCCGTCGGCTTAGATTAAAATCCTTCCCCGGTGTTGGGTTTGATAACCAGGCTCAGGAACGCCTCCAAGAGGGTGTTAAGGCCCGTTGCTTCAGCGTTGATTGGCCTCGGGCTAACGGCGAACGAAATCACTGTTATCGGCCTCGCGCTATCGATGGCTTACTTCGTTCTGGCCTTAGAGGGCTTCGGCCCCTTGGCCCTAGCCTTCGTACTCCTCTTATCCGCATTCATGGATGCCCTGGACGGCGAAGTGGCGAGGCTCAAGGGAACTGCCGGGCCAAAGGGAGCCTTTATAGACAGCGCCTTGGATAGGATCGAGGACTCCCTGTTCCTCCTCGGCCTTTACTTCCTGGACTTAAACCCACTTGCCTTAGGAATAACACTCGCCCTCTCCCTAATTATACCGTACTTGAGGGCGAGGGGGGAGGCCTTAGGGCTTAAGATGGAGGGTAGGGGGATTATCGAGAGAGGAGAGAGGTTGATTTTCATATTCTTAATACTTATCGCTTATGCCTTCAACCGCACCGTGGCGGAAGCACTGCTTTACTTATTAGCCCTCCTATCCCTCGTGACAGTTATTCAGAGGTTTCACGCTGTCTACTCGAGCTTGCCGAAATAGTACTGCAGGGGGTTAGAAACCCCGCAGTCGCTTACACATATCCCCAGTTCCTTCAGTCTCGCGCAGGAGTAGGGTAAATAGGCCTTCCTCTTCTTAGGCATGTAAGCCTTAACTAGCTCCTCTGCGTTTTCAACGTTTTTCTCCTTTAGGATAGACACCACGTCCTTCACCTGATAGCCCACAGCTATCAGGAAGACCGTAAGGTTGACCCTCTCCTCTTCGTTTAGCTCATCCTTTTTCATCAGGTTCTCCATGCATGGCGGAAACCTCTTCAGCCTAAAGCC
>CAYRZA010000006.1:1286-13730 GCA_964428675.1 uncultured Desulfurococcales archaeon
CTGACCTTCAGGTTGACCAGCACTAAGAGGATCAGGTAAAACTCTAGGATTGAGTCCCTCGGGCTCAGTTCAACCGCTTTGCCTTCAGCAATTGCGTTGATGTTGGCCTTTACCCTCTCCAGCAGGCCTTCCGTCAAAGCGTCGTCAAGCCTAAGTCCCTTAGACCTCAAGTAGGACTCGAGGTCCACGAGCTCAGGGTACCTAGAGACGTCAATTGCCAATTACACCACTCCATTTTTAGGTTAGAATTCTCCTTACTGTTAAGCATGAAGGTATTCGTAGCCTCAGCTTGGCCCTACGTGAACTCTGTCCCCCACCTCGGCACGATGATAGGCTCAGTCCTCAGCGCGGACGTGTTCGCTCGTTATGCGAGGCTGAAGTACGGTAAGGAGAACGTGATATTCGTCAGCGGAAGCGACGAGCACGGGACTCCCATTGAGGTGGAAGCCAGGAAGAGGAACGTCGACCCAAAGGCCTTGACTGACACCGCACACGAGTACGTTAAGAAGTACTTCCTTGACGTCTGGGAGATAAGCTACGACAACTACACCAGGACTGAGTCCGAAACGCATAAGGAGTTCGTTAGGGAGTTCATGCTAAAGCTCAAGGACTACATTTTCGTCCAGGAAGAGGAGATCCCGTACTGCGAGTACGACAAGATCTTCCTCCCCGACAGGTTCGTGGTCGGCACTTGCCCATACTGCGGGTTCCCCGACGCTAGGGGCGACCAATGCGACAACTGCGGAAGGCTATTGACTCCTAAGCAGCTGAAGAACCCCAGGTGCGTGTTCTGCGGCAGAACGCCCGTGTTTAAAGTAACGAAGCACTGGTTCTTCGACCTCTCGAGCTTACAGCCAGAACTGAGGGCCTGGATAGAGAACTCGAAGACTATGCCCGAACGCGTTAAGGCAGTCGCGCTGAGCTGGCTCGACGAGGGCCTGAAGCCGAGGAGCATAACCAGGGATAACAAGTGGGGGATCCCAGCCCCGTTTGAGGGGGCCGAGGGCAAGACAATTTACGTGTGGTTCGACGCGCTGCTCGGCTACATTTCGGCCACGATCGAGTACTTCAAGAACAAGGGAGAGCCGGAGAAGTGGAAGGAGTTCTGGTTCGGCCACGTAAAGAGTTACTACTTCATAGGCAAGGACAACATACCGTTCCACGCCATAATATTCCCCGCGATGCTCATGGCGTCGAAGGAAGGCTACGTCTTGCCTACTGTTATAGCGGCGACCGAATACTTGCTTTACGAGGGGCAGAAGTTCAGCAAGAGCAGGAGGATAGGGATTTGGATCGACGAGGCCAGCGAGATAATGGACATTGAATACTGGAGGTTCGCGCTCATAAGGCAGAGGCCTGAGGAGAGGGACACGAACTTCACATGGAAGGAGACCTTGAGGATTGTCAACACCGAGCTGAACGACGACATAGGGAACTACGCCAACAGGGTTCTAGTTATGATCGCGAGGAACTTCGACGGCGAGATCCCAGGGATCGAGGAGGCCTTAATGAAGGACCAAGACAGGAAGATGATCGAGACGATCTCTACAGCCCCGAAGCAGATGGGGGAGCTCTTCGAGCAGAACAAGCTCAAGGCCGGCACCGAAGTGCTGCTCAACCTCGCTAGGGAGGGGAACGCTTACCTGAACTCCAGGGAGCCGTGGGCCTTAATGAAGACCAACAGGGCCGAGGCGGGAAACGTCTTGACAATAGCGGCCAACTCCCTTAGGACGATTGCGATCATGCTCTATCCTTTAATGCCGAGGCACGCTGAGAAGCTCTACAACATGCTAGGGCTTAATGGTATAGAGAACGAGAAGTGGGACGAGGCTGGGGAACTGAAGCTGAAGAAGGGCCACAGGATAGGCAAGCCCGAGCCCCTTTTCAGGAAGATCGATCTGACGCCGGAGCAGGTAGAGAAAAAGCTCGCAGAAATAAGGAGCAGAATTGAAAAAGAAAGACCTGAACTTTTGAGGTAATTACTCTAAAGTTATATAACTTCTCACGGGTTCGAACTGCCTTCCCTTTCCCTCGTAGAACTTGCTGAACATCTCGTAGAAGTGCAGCCTCATGTCCTGAATGAAGACTATCAGCCCTTCTAGGGCTATAGCCAGTAGGTTGCCGATTATGAGTATGACTATCGCGGCGGGGTTCAGGAAGATCGCGATTACGGAATTGGGACTCCCTGCGGCCAAGTAGGCCATATAGGAGAACGCGAACAGGATGTAATAGTGGGCTAGCGCGAACACCAGTACTCTTATGAACGATATCGTGTTCGACAGGGTCATTAGGGCTGGCTCGAAGAGGCCCTCCACGAAGGCGACGGCGAACGCGTAGCCGAAACTGGCCTTTTCGTGCTTCCTCTCTACGGCGAACTTGCCGGCAGCGAACCAGAACAGGCCTATGTATATTAACATTAGCACTACGAAAGCGTACTGGTAGGCCGGGGTCGAGAAGTCGTACCTCATTAGGATTGTGAAGTTCAGCAGGCCCTGAAGGACTGAAGCTATCTGCCCAGTGAAGTCGCTGGGGTTAGTGAAGCCGTACATGAAGGTCAGGAAGGGACCCGTATAGATCAATAACAGTGGTAATTTCTCGTAGATCAGCCACTCCGTGTCTCTCTTCTTAACGGCGTTCACCAATCCGAGGAGCGCGCTAACGAAGAGCAGTATCACTCCTAAGAGCAACGAGAGGATTATGGTGTTCACGACTGCCTCAGGCCCTCCTGATGGTATTATGGGCTTCATCACGTCATAGGCGTACTTGAAGCCCAAGGCCTCCCACAGGGAGTACAGGGGGCCGTGAGATAGATTATCGTTACCGAGCAGTTCCCTAAGCCCACCTATGGGCAGTTGTCCCATGAGCTCCCCTTCGAGGAGGCCAGTTATCATGGCGACTATGCTCGAGTAAATTAAGACCAATGAGAGCCTCTGAATGTTCTGGCTACCCCTCTTCTTCCCGTAGTTCCTGAACCACAGGGCGAAGAGGAAGAGCACTAGGGCGTTCCCGAAGTCGGGGAACATGAGGCCGAAGAGGAAGGGGAACGTTATGATAAGAAATATTGTAGGAGATATTTCCCAATAGGACGGCACTCCGTAGATCTCTATTATTGACTCAAGGGGCCTCACTGACTTGGGCAGGGAGACGTAAGTCGGGGGCTCTTCGCCCTTTTCCCTCTCCTCGAAGTACTTAGGGACGACATAACTCATGAACACTCCGTCGAAGCTCAATAAGCTCTTCAACCTCTCGACGAACTTAAGCGGCACGTAACCCTGGAGTACGGTGAAGTGCTCTGATACCCTGGCCTTGGAGAGCAGGTTCATGGCGTCCCTGACGGTGAGCAAGGAGCCCAGAGTCCTCCTAACGGTGCTCTCGTTCTCCCTGAGCTTTTGGGCCAGCTCGCCCCTCGTACGTTCGAGGAGGGACTTCTTGAGCTCGAGCTCCTTCGCTACCCTCCCGTATTCCTCGCTGGGCGAAACTCCTGCGGGTAGTTCAAGCAGGTCAACGTTTAGCTCCCTGAGCCTCCTCTCCGCGTCGACCCCCTTCTCGGCGATGACGACTATTGGAACCCTGTCCCCACTTCCCTCACCCTCAATTACCGCTATCTTCGCCTCCTTCTTCAGCTCAGCTAAAGCCGTAGTGGTCGCGAAGCCTAAGAGTACCTTGAACTCGGAGAAGGCATTGGGGCTAGTGGTTATACCCTTAAATCTCTCCAGCCTGCTCAGCCTTTCCTGTAACACGAGCACCTCGTTTTTCAGTTCCGATATTGACTCCATCAGGCTTCTGTACTCGGACTCGAGCCTCTCGGCTTCGTCCACAACGACCTTAGTGGTCTCCAGCCAGTCCTCGACCTTCATGCTTCCCTTAGGTTCCATGGTGAGCCCGCTCTCCTGGATCAATAGCTCCAGTTTGGACAGCTTGTCCTGCACGCTACTCAACAGCCTCCTAGGCTCGTCCATTGACTCTCCTAGGTTCACGTCCTTGGGGTCTATGGGCTGAAAGTAGCCGAAATTGAGGATCGTCGAGACGACCTTATCCCTCACTCTGTTCAGCGAGATTACCTGAACCTTGGTCATCGTTTCTGGGAGGATCATATCCCAGGGGAAAAAGATTGAATTGTTTAAAAATGTTGAACAAAGTATTAGGCGATGGGTAAAGTCTACGTAATAGGTGACAAGTACACGGTCAGCCTCTTCAAGCTCGTTGGGGCGGAGGGCGAGGTTCTTGAAGATCCCGAGAAGCTAGTAGATAAGTTAAATCAGCTGAGGAAGAGGGAGGACGTTGACCTGGTGCTCATAACCTACGATCTCTACAACGTAGTAAGGGAGAAGATCGAGGGAGTGCTGACTACCATGACCAAACCGATAGTCTCAATAATACCGTCGCCCTTCAGCGAGGCCAAGCCAATAGACACGAAAAGCCTATTAATGAAAGCCTTAGGTTTTGGGTGAGGCCTTTTGGCGGACTTCGAATCCCTTATTGACTCCGTAATTAATGACGGCAAGACGAAGCTACTGGAGGAGCTCAAGAAAGCATATGATGAGTCTTTGAACATGGTTGACGATAAGTTCTCTGCCGTCCTTGCGGACTACTCCTCGAAGATAGAGTCGTATTATAGGGCGTCACAGGAGAGGCTTAACGGTGAGAAGGCAAGGCTTGAGATAGACCTCAAAAGGGCAGTGTCACAGGAGAAGGAGGAATGGCTCGAGAAGGTCTACGAGGAGGCCAAGAGGAGGCTGAGCGAGTTCACCAAGACGAAGGACTACGAGGAGTCCCTGAAGGGCTTAATAAGCAAGTACGTAACGGACGGCTCGACCGTTTATTGTTCTCCCTCGGACGAAAAGAAGGTGAGAGAGCTCGTAAAGGGGAAGAACGTCGAGGTCAAAGCGGACGACAAGATAATGGGAGGAATAAAGGTGTACTATGCAGACAGAGGGCTAATGAGGGACTTCACCTTAGAATTAGTTTTAAACCAAGTTTTTGAGGATTTGAAGGGTCAAATAGCGTCCGTTCTATTCGGTGAGAAGTCATGACGGCGGTTGGGAAAATCGTAAGGATAAACGGGCCATTGGTCGTAGCTGAAGGCATGAGGAACGCGATGATGTACGAATTAGTGAAGGTCGGAGAGCTCAAGCTCGTCGGGGAGATAACGAGGATTGAGGGCGACAGGGCCTATATTCAGGTTTACGAGAGCACTAGCGGCGTAAAGCCCGGTGAGCCCGTTTACGGAACGGGTGCGCCCCTGTCAGTGGAATTGGGGCCTGGAATGCTGGGGGTCATTTATGACGGTATCCAAAGGCCCCTCAGCAGGATCGGCGAAATATCTGGATCGCCTTTCGTTGCCAGGGGGATAGACGTACCAGCTCTTCCGAGGGACAAGAAGTGGCACTTCGTTCCCAACAAGGACCTCAAGCCGGGGGACAAAATAGGTCCCGGAGACGTACTGGGCACAGTTCAGGAGACCGAGCTAATTGAGCATAGAATTATCGTCCCACCAGACGTCCACGGCACTCTAAAGAGCCTAATAAAAGAAGGCGACTATACTGTTGAGGAGATAATAGCCGAGGTCGATCAGAACGGCGATAAGAAAGAGCTAAAGATGTACCACAGGTGGCCTGTTAGGTACCCAAGGCCATATAAGCAGAAGCTCGAGCCCGTAGAGCCCCTACTGACGGGAGTTAGGGTTCTCGACACGGTGTTCCCAATTGCTAAGGGTGGGACGGCAGCGATTCCCGGCCCCTTCGGCTCAGGCAAGACGGTAACCCTTCAGTCCTTGGCCAAGTGGTCTTCAGCGAGGGTGGTAGTTTTCGTGGGATGCGGCGAGAGGGGGAACGAGATGACAGACGAGCTGAGGTCATTCCCTAAGCTCAAGGACCCGTGGACTGGGAAGCCTTTGCTTCAGAGGACAGTCCTAATCGCGAACACATCTAATATGCCCGTAGCTGCTAGGGAGGCCAGCATTTACGTTGGCGCGACCATCGCTGAGTACTTCAGGGACCAGGGTTATGACGTGCTTCTGGTCGCTGACAGCACCTCCAGATGGGCTGAGGCCCTGAGGGACTTAGGAGGCAGAATGGAGGAGATGCCCGCCGAAGAGGGCTTCCCGAGCTACCTGGCCTCTAGGTTGGCAGAGTACTACGAGAGGGCAGGGAGGGTGATAACCCTGGGCAACCCGGAGAGAATGGGCTCGGTAACGATTGCCTCTTCCGTTTCCCCGCCTGGAGGCGACTTCACCGAGCCCGTGACGAGTAACACCCTGAGGTTCGTGAGGGTCTTCTGGCCCTTGGACGTATCGCTTGCGCAGCAGAGGCACTACCCAGCGATTAACTGGCTTCTCGGCTTCTCGGCCTACGTGGACTTAGTCGCCGAATGGTGGCACAAGAACGTAGACCCCGAGTGGAAGGAGATGAGGAACACCATAATGAGGTTGTTATTAAGGGAGGACGAGCTGAGGCAGATAGTCAGGCTAGTAGGGCCCGAGTCATTAGCCGAGAAGGACAAGCTGACCTTGGAGGTCGCCAGGATAATAAGGATCGCATTCCTCCAGCAGAACGCCTTCGACGACATAGACGCCTTCGCCTCTCCGCAGAAGCAAGCTAAGATGATGAGGATGATAATTACCTTCTACAACAGGGCCAACGAGTTGGTCAGCAAGGGAGTCCCAGTGAAGAAGATTATGGAGGCCATGCAGGACTTGGTAACCGATATGAACAGGGTGAAGTTCACCGTTAAGAACGACGAGCTTCAGAAAATAGATGAGCTAATTAACGCTATTAACGCCAGGTTTGACCAGCTGAGCAAGGAGGTGGGCGCTTGATGGCGCAACTCAACATAAGGGAGTATACTAACATCTCGATGATCAAAGGTCCTCTTATGGCAGTTCAGGGCGTCGGCGACGCGGCTTATCAGGAACTAGTGGAAATTGAGATGTCAGACGGGAGCAAGAGGAGGGGAATGGTAGTAGATTCTTATAACAACTTCGCGGTCGTCCAGGTCTTCGAGGGTACAACTGGCATATCCCCGAGCGGGACTAAAGTCAGGTTCATCGGCAGGGGCCTTGAGGTCAAGATATCGGAAGAGATGCTGGGTAGGATCTTAACGCCTTTAGGCGAACCACTCGACAACGGTCCCCCGATAATTAAGGGTGAGAAAAGGGACATAAACGGCGACCCCCTTAACCCGGCCATGAGGGAATACCCAGAGGAGTTCATCCAGACCGGGATTTCGGCAATTGACGGTCTCAACTCCCTCCTAAGGGGACAGAAGTTGCCAATATTCAGCGGTAGCGGTCTCCCAGCGAACCAGCTCGCCGCACAAATAGCTAAGCAGGCTACTGTTAGGGGAGAGGAATCGAACTTCGCTGTCGTCTTCGCGGCAATAGGAGTTAGGTATGACGAGTTCCTGTTCTTCAGGAAGTTCTTCGAGGAGACCGGAGCTATCAACAGGGTCGCGATGTTCGCGACATTTGCAAACGAGCCCCCCTCGATAAAGATCCTGACCCCCAGGACGGCTTTGACTTTGGCTGAATACTTAGCCTTCGAGCAGGACATGCACGTTTTAGCGATACTCATAGACATGACTAACTACTGCGAGGCCCTACGTGAGCTCTCCGCTGCTAAGGAAGAAGTCCCAGGTAGGGGAGGATATCCGGGCTACATGTACACCGACTTGGCCACAATATACGAGAGGGCAGGGAAGGTCAAGGGGAAAAAGGGCTCCATAACCCAAATGCCTATCCTCACCATGCCCAATGACGACATGACCCACCCAATACCTGACTTGACGGGTTACATAACCGAGGGTCAGATAGTCTTAGACAGGAGCCTGTTCAACAAGGGCATTTATCCGCCCATTAACGTGCTCATGAGCCTCTCGAGGCTCATGAGGGACGGCATAGGCGCGGGGAAGACAAGGGACGACCACAAGGAGTTGGCTAACCAGCTCTTCGCGGCCTACGCAAGGGCGGTGGAGGTTAGAGGGCTAGCTTCGATCATCGGCGAGGACTCCCTGTCGGAGACCGACAGGAAGTATTTGCTATTCGGTGACGCCTTCGAGAGGAAGTTCGTACAGCAGGGCATTAACGAGAACAGGAGCATAGAGCAAACCCTCGACATAGGTTGGGAGATCTTATCAATACTGCCCGAGTCGGAGTTAACCCAGCTCAAGCAGGAGCAGATAAAGAAGTACCACCCGAAGTATAGGCAGGGACAGACGAAATGAGCCAGAGGGTTTTACCCACTAAGATAAACCTGATAACGCTGAGGAGACAGCTTAGGCTAGTACAGCAGGTGAAGAGGCTTCTGGAGAGTAAGAGGGAAGTCCTACTTATTTACCTAAGGTCTTACATAACGGAGTACGAGGCGAAGTACAACGAAGTGAGTAAGGTACTAAAACAGGTCTACTCTCACTACCTCGAGGGGATAGCCTCTCAGGGGATAAACAGCGTCGAGTTACTGGCCGAGGCCTCACCGAAGGGGCTAAGCGTCGCCTCACAGGTAAGGAACGTCTTCGGAGTCAAGGTCACAGTGCTTAAGGTCGAAAAGAACACCGTCAACGAGCCGTACTATGGCTCAGCCGAGGTCTCTCCCTTAATTTATATGTCCCACAAGGAAATGGCAGAGGTCCTCGACAAGATCCTGGAGCTTGTAGAAAAGGAAACAGCAATAAGGTTACTCGTAGCCGAGCTTAGGAAGACCCAGAGGCTGATAAACTCCATAGACAACTACATACTCCCCTGGTACAGGAGGAACATTAAGTTCATTTCTGGCATATTGAGCGACAGGACCAGGGAGGAGTTCATAAGGCTGAAAAAGATCAGGAAGCTCCTACAGATGAGGAGACAATAAACTGTAATTTTAGATTTTTAAACCACGACTTCTCCTTTCTTTGATGTCCTCCGAAGTAAAAAAGTACCAAGAGATCTTACTGAGCGCCCTTTCGGAAAAGAGGAACACAATTAAGAAGAAGTTGACAGATGAGTATGAATCCCTGACGAAGAAGTTTAACGCTTCTCTCGACGACTTGAAGAAAACAGTTTTAAATCAGGTTAAACAGTAAGCGGTGAGCCCGCATGAACGCCCTAACGAAGTCCATACTGGCCCTCTCCCTTGTGGCTTTAGGTGTGAGCCTAGTGGTAGCAGCACAGAGCCCCGCCGACACATCGCAGGGCTTCGCTGGTATAAACATAGGTGCGGGACTTGCAGTAGGTCTCGCCGCCATTGGCGCTGGAGTTGCAGTCGGCATGTCAGCAGCGGCCGGCATCGGAGTCCTCTCAGAGAAGAGGGAGATGTTCGGAACTGTCCTGATTTTCGTCGCAATCGGCGAGGGAATAGCCGTTTACGGGATCCTGTTCGCAGTGCTGATGTTGTTCGCAAAGTTCTAAAAGTCAAAGAATTTTTTGGTCAACGTTTTAATTTTCGCTCTAATTCTTCCACGTGAAGGTCTCAAGGGATAAGTGGCACAATAACTTCTCCGAATGGTTCGATAGGGTTCTGTCGGAAGGGGAGTTTTACGATTACGGCAGGTACCCAGTTAAGGGAATGGGAGTGTGGATGCCTTACGGCTTTCAGCTCAGGAGGAACGTGGTAGAGGTAATAAGGGGCCTTCTGGACAGCACGGGTCACGAGGAAGTGTTGTTCCCGCTTTTAATACCAGAAGACTTGCTGAGGAAGGAGGCCGAGCACATAAGGGGCTTTGAAGGGGAGGTCTTCTGGGTGACCAGGGGAGGCCATGAGGACTTGGACGTGAAGTTGGCCTTAAGGCCGACCAGTGAGGTAGTTATAACTTACTTCGAGAGCCTGTGGTATAAGAGCTACAGGCAGTTACCCAAGAAGCTCTACCAGATAGTGAGCGTGTTCAGGTACGAGACGAAGGCTACGAGGCCGATGATAAGGCTGAGGGAAGTCACGACTTTCAAGGAGGCCCACACGCTCCACGAGACCTATGAGGACGCCGAGAGGCAGGTGAAGGAAGCGGTTGAGATATATAAGAAGTTCTTTGATATTCTTGGGATTCCCTATCTCATATCCAGGAGGCCGGAGTGGGACAAGTTCGCTGGGGCCATTTATACGATAGCCTTCGACACGGTGATGCCCGACTCCAGGGTATTGCAAATAGGCACGGTGCACCACCTGGGTCAGCACTTCACGAAGGCCTTCGATTATAAGATCCAGAAGAGGGACGGAACTCTTGACTACCCGCACCAGACCAGCTATGGGGTCTCAGATAGGGTAATAGCGGTCGCTATAGCCATCAACGGGGACGACCACGGGCCAGTATTGAACCCTAAGATAGCGCCGATAAAGGTAGTGGTGATACCGATACCCTCGAAGGAGGAAAACAAGGATAAGGCGAAGGAGGAGACCGAGAGGATATTGAATTACGCTAGGGAAATAGCCGAAACCCTCAACTCGAGCGGAATAAAGGCCGTCGTCGACGACGATCCAGACAAGACCCCTGGCGAGAAGTTCTACATTTGGGAGCTCAAGGGAGTCCCCATAAGGGCCGAAGTTGGCCCGAGGGAGCTAAGCAACGGCACAGTGTTCTTGAAGAGGAGGGACACGTTCGAAGGCACTTCAGTCAAGAGAGAGAACCTGGTTAGCGAAGTGAAGAAGCTAATGGACGAAATTTATGAGAGCCTGAAGAAGAGGGCGTGGGAGTTCCTCAGCTCCAATGTCAAGTCAGCTTCCACTTTAGATGAGGCTAAGAGGCTCCTCGAAGAGAAGGCAGGGGTAGTCGAAGTGCCCTGGTGTGGCGATAACGTCTGCGGGTTGAAGTTAGAGGACGCCCTCCAGGCCAGGGTCTTGGGGACTCCAGAGGACAGGGAAGTGAAGGCGGAAGGTAAGTGCGTCGTATGCGGAAGACCAGCGAAGACCGTTCTGAGGGTCGCAAAAACTTATTAAAAACCGAGACGGGTTTAACGGGAGGTCGGGAATTTGCCCAAGAAAAGGGAGAACAGGGGTAGGAGGAAGGGAGACAAGGGCCACATTGGTTACGTTTACTGCGACAACTGCGGCGCGAGGATACCAGAGGACAAGGCGATATGCGTTACCAAGATGTATAGCCCCGTTGACCCGGCCCTCGCTGCGGAATTGGAGAAGAAGGGAGCAATAATAATGAAGTACCCAGTGACGAAGTGCTACTGCATTAACTGCGCAGTTCACTTCGGGATCATAAGGATAAGGCCAGAAGAGGAGAGGAAGCAGAAGGCCAGGATCGGTTAAAAGCTTATTTAAATATGAGTGCCCCTTCTTTTACTTTGAATGAGGCTCTACGAACTGTCTTTTTGGGAAATAGAGGAGTTCTTTTACAAGTTAGCCGAGATAAGGGACGTAATTAAGGACGCTGGCCTACTGGAGTACTATCCTGAGTTTAAGAAGGAGTTGAAGTTGCCGGCGCAAGCGACGACCATGGTAAGGCACGCCTTCCCCGTCTTCCAGAAGGGAGGAGTCGTGATGGACGTAACCAACGTGGAGCAGGCGACGATTGCCGAGAACGCTGGGGCAGTATCTGTGATGGTCCTCGACAAGTTGCCCTATGACGTGAGGAAGTCGGGAGGAGTTGCTAGAATGGCGGATCCCAAGGTAATAGAGGAAGTAATGAACTCAATTACTATTCCTGTAATGGCGAAGGTTAGGATAGGGCACTACTATGAGGCCAGGATGCTAGAAGCGTTAGGAGTGGACATGATAGACGAGAGCGAGGTCTTAACCCCTGCTGACGAGGAGCATCACATAAACAAGTGGGAGTTCAAGGTACCATTCGTTAACGGGGCCAGGGACTTGGGCGAGGCCCTCAGGAGGATATCCGAGGGGGCTTCGATGATAAGGACAAAGGGAGAGCCGGGGACCGGTAACGTGAGCGAGGCGGTTAAGCACATGAGGATAGTAATGAGGCAAATAAGGGAGTTAATGTCGCTCGCCCCTGAGGAGAGGCTGAAGAAGGCCAGGGAATACCAGGTGCCGGTTCAGTTGGTCGACCTGACCGCGAAGCTCGGAAGACTACCGGTAGTGAACTTCGCGGCCGGCGGGATTGCGACCCCCGCTGACGCGGCTCTCATGATGTGGCTCGGCGCTGACGGGATCTTCGTGGGGTCGGGGATATTTAAGAGCCAGGATCCGGAACAGAGGGCCTCAGCGATAGTGTTGGCCACGGCTTTCTGGGACAAACCGGAGGTCGTGCTTGAGGCGCAGAAGATGATCAGCGAGACGAAGAGCATGATGGGGATCGACATAAGGCAACTTAAGCCCGAAGAACTCATGCAGGTGAGGGGACTGTGAAGGTCGGAGTTCTGGCCTACCAGGGGAGCTTCGAGGAGCACGCTTTAATGACGAAAAGAGCCTTCAACGAGATGGGGATAAGCGGAGAGGTCGTAGAGGTCAAGACCATCAACGACTTGGCCCAGGTCGACGCCCTGATAATTCCGGGAGGGGAGAGCACGACTAT
>CAYRZA010000007.1:0-2404 GCA_964428675.1 uncultured Desulfurococcales archaeon
GAACGTGAAGAAGTACTCTTGAAAGGTCAATCCCCTAACGTAAAAGACGGGAAGGTAGTTAAGGGAGCCGTTTACGTATGCACTGAAGTTCTTGAAGAAGAGAGGACCTGTTGGTACTCCGTATACATAAGTCACATAGCCCTTACTGGGAGTCCAGACCATCACTGAGCCGTTGCTCAGTACGGCCCATATGTAATCGCCGTTAGCTCCTCCGCTGACGAACCCTTCTTCGCTCTGCATCACTGGTGTGGTGTTGAGGTAGACGTAATATTTACTCAGCGTGACTACCCCAAGCGGGGTAGAGCTAACATCAAGGAAGCCCATTCCGACGACGTAGTCGAACCCGTTAGGCAAAAAGACTGTGAAGTTAGTGTTAGCAATCAGCACAAAATATGGCGACCCATTGAGGTAGTACACCCTGTATAGGCCCTCTGCGACATAAGCGTGAAGGCCCTGCTTTACGGGTATTTGGAACACGTGAGCGGAAGTCGTTAATAGAGCTAGAAGGGAAAACGTTAGGACGAAGAGCAAGAGGAGAGCTCTCACTCCACAGTCACCGTCTTCGCGAGGTTCCTGGGTTTGTCCGGATCGAAGCCCCTGGAGACAGATGCGTAATAAGCCACTGCCTGGATTATCGGCGCAACAGCGAAGGGGGCTAAGAACTCCGGGACGTCCAAAACGACTTCGTAGTCCGTTCCCAGCTTCATGCCGACGCTCACTGCGTAGGTCTCAGCCCCTCTTGCCCTCATTTCGGCCACGTTGTTAAGCAACAGGTCGCCCCTCTCAACGTTGACGAAGAACGTCGGGAACCCCTTTGTGACTAAGGCTATAGGGCCGTGCTTGCTCTCACCTGCTGGGTAGGCTTCAGCGTGGATGTAAGCTATCTCCTTAATCTTTAGCGCGCCTTCCATTGCGAGCGGCACCCCGATTCCCCTGCTCAGGTAGAACATGTCGGTCTTAGTGGACAGCCTGTTGCCCCACTCCTTCGCAACACCCTCATATTCCGCTAAAGTTTTCTCTATCACTTCCCTTACCCTCTCTATTTCCTCTTTATGGGTCCCCGTTAGTTCGGAGTAAAGCAACGCGAAGGCCGCCAGTTGGGAAGTGAAAGTCTTTGTCGCGGCCACACCTATTTCTGGACCAGCCCTCATGTAAAGGGTTACATCGCTTTCTCTTGCTAGCGCGCTCCCTATGACGTTGGTCAAAGAGAGTACCGTGGCGCCCTGAGACTTAAAGGTCTTGACTGCTTGTATCACGTCTAGCGTTTCGCCGCTTTGACTGACTGCAAAAACTAGGTCTCCCGGGTACGCCTTAAGTGTGTAGTACTCGGAAGCGATGAGCGGCATTACGTTGTAGCCCTCCGCCCAGAGGAGGTGGGAGAAGTAAAGACCGGCGTGATAGCTGGTCCCAGAAGCCACAACAATTATTCTTCTACTTCTAGTGATTAAGTCCAACGCTTTCTTTAGCTCTTCCTTATCACTTCGCAAACCGTTGATCGTGTCCTGTGCGGCTACGGGGGACTCGTGAATCTCCTTTAGCATGTAATGAGGATAGCCGCCCTTCGTTACGCTCTCAACGCTCCAGTTAACCACTACTATTCTCGATTTGACATCGACTTTGTTGCCCGAAATGGTCTCTATGTAAACATCATCGCTGGAGACATAGCCTAGCTCTCCGTCGTTTAGTATAATAACCTTGTTGGTCCTGTCTAGGAAGGCTGGAATGTCGCTTGCAACGTAGTTCTCTCCCTGACCAATGCCTATTACAAGCGGGTTGTCCTTCTTAGCGAAGAATATCCTTCGCTCTCCCTTTATTACTGCGAGCACTGCGTAGCTTCCCTGTAGGGCCTTTATTGCAGCCTTAAACGCATCGAACGGCGGCAAACCTCTCTTCATGAACTCTTCGATTAGGTGCGATATCACTTCTGTGTCCGTTTCGCTGGTGAACTTATGACCCAACGCCTCAAGCTCTTCCCTTAACTCCCTATAGTTCTTAATTGTTCCGTTATGAACCACTGCTACGTCTCCTTTGCAGTCGCTATGCGGATGTGCATTGACGTCGCTAGGAGGGCCATGAGTGGCCCACCTGGTGTGACCGAGCATTATGAAACCTTCGAGCTCCCTAATTCTCTTGAGCCTTACCACATCGTCTACCTTCCCCTTGGCCTTCCTCACCTCTATTCCGTTGTTGGACACCACTGCAACACCGACGCTGTCGTAGCCCCTGTACTCCAACCTCTTTAAAGCGGTTACCGTGATTTCGGCGAGCCTCTTGCTGGACTCGTTAGCAACTATTCCTATAATCCCGCACACGACAGAAAGAATGAACTTAGAACCTTTGAATATTTTGGATAGTCAAACCTCTATTACCTTAACCCCCTCATCCGTGGGCTCCGCGTTTATTA
>CAYRZA010000007.1:2504-13366 GCA_964428675.1 uncultured Desulfurococcales archaeon
GAACCGTCTGGCGCGAAGTATAGGAACCCTCCGAGCGACTCCGTGGTAGTGTCCATTCTGCTACCTAAGCCCTGAACTCTCAGCTCGACCTCGTGAGCTATCTTAGCTATTTCCTCGTTGGTCAACCTCTTTCCCAAAAACCTTGAATAGGCTGCAACTACTCCAACCACTACGGCAGCACTGGTTCCCAGGCCTACCGAGGGCTCTACCGGGGACTCGATTTCGACCTTAACTGGCCTCTCGGCGTTGAAGTACTTTAGAGCCTCCTCAACGTAGCGCAGTACTCTCCTCGCCTGCTGGCTGTAAACGCTGTAATCGTTCAGCCTAACCCTTATGCCAGTTATGGGCAAGTTATTGGATATGACCTCGAAGTGCTCGCTCTCCTCCACTTTGATCCTCATCTTTTCAGAAATGGTGAACGCTATAGCGGGCCTGCCGTAGACCACTGCGTGCTCGCCGAAGAGGGTTATTTTAAGCGGCACTTCCGCCACGATCATTGGTTCAACCTCTCACTGACCCTTAAGGGGAGAAGCGTAGAAGTTGAGGACTCGGAGCCCTTTAAGACTTCGAGGAGTTCGTTCAAGGTTACTTGCCTCTGTTCGTTCTTCTCCCTTATCTTGATGGTTAGTACACCTGTGCGAAACTCCCTCTCCCCTATTATTATCACAAAGGGAACCCACTCCATGCCCGCTCGAGCGATCTTCTTCCCCAGCCCCTCGCCCAGGTCGTCGACGTCGGCCCTGTAACCTTTAGACCTCAAAAGTTCAGCTATCTCGATTGCCATCTGAACGGACTCCTCCTTTACTGGAATTAGCCTGACTTGAACGGGCGAGAGCCAAAGCGGTAACGTAGGGGGACTCGACTTAGAGGCTTCTAGCAAGTAGTAATAGATAAGGGGATTGATGTGAACATCGTAAGCGTCCCCTTTCTTTTCGATAATCTCTATAGTGTTCTTCGAGTCCTTAACTTCTCTGGGCAATCCATCTGGTAAGGACTTAGTCCTTACGGTTATCATGGGATCCTCGTTAATACACGGCAACCTCCTGCCCTTAGGCTGGGAGTATATTATCCTTATTACGCCGTCCTTGACCTCCCCTTCCCCTTCTAACTCCACTTTGTGCGGAATTAGCCTCTTCAGCCAGTCGAGGGCCGATCTCCTCATGACCACCGCAAATACGGAATCCGGAAAGCCGAACTTCTCGCAGACCTTAAGTTCATCAGACTTCTCGTACTCCTTTTCGTTCCTTATCCTCCTCGAGAGCTCGCTAAGGGGGTGACCGTAACACGATATCGTGAATGACTTGTACCATCCGAAAGGTGCCCTCACTACTTCTATTCCTAAATCTGAGAGCCTCTGTGTGAACTGATCCAAAATCCTGACGGCGTCGGAGGGCTTAGCCAAGTTGTCCGAGAGGTGGGCGTAAGGGTAGATCACAACTGATTCGGCTTTCACCTTTTCCTTTACATCATTTACCTCCTTGACCGCCCTTTCCAGGACTTTCTCATCGTCTCCGGCCTCCACAGAGGTGAAAACTACGAGCACGTTCTCTCCCTTAAAGCTCGAAAGTTTGGGCTCCTCAGGGCTTTTAATGGCAGGCTCTCTCGTTTCAAATGAGAACTCCTTTGAGTGAATGAGTAAAATTATCATAAGTTGATCTCTTGTCCAGGCTCGGGTATAATAACGTCAATACCGGTCTCCTCCTTTATCTCCTTCGCGAAGGCGTTCATGTTATCAGGAGATCCGTGGACTAACACGAGCTTCTCTAAGCTCTTAGCGCTCTTAACAATTGCCTTGAGCTCCTTCTTCCCTGCGTGACTGGAGAAGTCGAAGAGCTCAAGACGGGCCTTGAGCAACGGTGAGTACTCGTCGAACTTGCCTGTCTCCAGAATTCTCCTGCCAGGAGTGTTCTCGGCCTGATAGCTGACCAGAAATACTGCGTTCTTAGGGTTCATCGCTATTTTCCTGTAATACCAAACGGCGGGGCCGCCCTTCAGCATTCCCGCACTCGAAACTATCACGCCCCTGTGCCTGACGGCCTCGTTCCTTTCCTTCCAATCGCTAACGTAGTTGTACTCGTCGTAAGCCTTCTTCAATGAGTCCCAATCGTTTATGCACTCCCTATGCTTGATCATTATCTCCATGATCTCCCTGACCATTCCGTCGTAATACACATCGTACTCGAAATTGTACTTGGCCAGTACCGCGAGAAGCTCTTGGCTTCTTGCGAGGCTGAACGCTGGAACTAATACAACTCCGCCCGATTCGACGACCTCCTTAACGGCGCCCACGAAGTCCCTCTCCGTCTCTTCCCTGGGCGGATGTGTGAACCTGCCGTAAGTCGTCTCCATAACTAGTACATTTACGTCGCTCAGGAAGCTCAGGTCAGCAGGGCCCACTAACCTGGTGTTAACATAGTTAATGTCGCCCGTGTAAGCTATAGTATACTTGTCGCCGTGAACTTTGATTATTGAACTCCCAGGTATGTGGCCGGCCTCGCCTAGGGTGACCTGAAAGCCTCCGACCTGGAAAGTCTCGCCCTTTTTCTTAGGCCTCCAGTTGTCGATGACCTTCTTAACCTCTACCCACTCGAAGGGCAACTTCGCGCCTGACAGCTTCAAGAAGTCCTTCAGCATGAGCTCAGCGAGCTCCCTGGTTATCTCGGTCCCATATACCGGTACGTCTGAAGATACCTGGTAAAGAGGTAATGCGCCCACGTGGTCCAAGTGGGCATGAGAAACGACGAATCCCTTAACCACGCTGGGGCTCTCCTGTAAAGGTAAGACCGGGTTGTCGTTTTGGTCAAAGTTAACCCCATAATCGAGGATTATTGCTTCACCACTATCGAAGACCTCTATGGCAGCCCTGCCGACCTCGAGCGCACCACCTAGTATTTTCAGCGATACCATATGTCGCTTTTTGCCCAAAACTATTAAGTCTTCAGGCATAATGTAAGGAATAATGAAGCTGGACCAGAAAGCAATGGCGAAAATGCTGGAAAGGATGGGCATAAAGAGCGAGGCCGTCAACGCTATAAAGGTCGTAATCGAGTTGCCCGACAAAAAGCTGGTATTTGAGAACCCGCAAGTCAACAAGACCATTATGCAGGGCGTCGAGTTCTTTACTGTAATGGGCAAGTACGTTGAGCTAGCGAAGTCCCAAGAGCAAGCGACCGAAATCAGGGAGGAGGACGTGAAGTTCGTAATGGAACAGACGGGCAAGTCGGAGAGCGAAGTTAGGGAGGCTTTAAAGAAGGCTAACGGGGACATTGCGAAAGCAATACTCATCTTGACTGGACAGGAAGGGACTTAAGAGTCTCTATTAGCTCTCTTACGTCTTTTTTATTAGAGAATATTACCGGAATCCTTAACTTCTCGGCGAATATTAACGCGAGCTGGTCTGGACTCCTGGGTTTGTGAAGTAAGACAGCGGCCGGCTTTAACTGAGTAATGCTACCGCCGAGCCTCAGGGCGAGCATTGGGGACCTACCGGATGTGACTCCGGTAAACGCCCAGAGTCTACCCACGGCGTTAGACAGGAGCTGATAGAACTCTATGTCTTCTACAGCCAATATTGCCTTTATGCTATCGGTGACGAGGTAGCCGTAAATCCTTACGTTGGGTAGGTTTACGTTAAGGGTATAGCCGAGCTTAGGCAGAATGTCGTACAACCTTAGAGGAACTGGGAAGTCCGCCATTGCTAAGACGTAAGGCGCCAGCCTGGAGATTCCCTTCGATAGCATCGAAATTACCGGCGACCCTCTAGAGATGTCAATCTCGATCAATGCGTTGACAACCTTCTTTAGGAACTCGATACCTGGCTTTCTCTTCCCCCTTTCGTAATCCGCTACTACTGACTGTTTAACGCCTATTTGCTTTGCCAACTGAGCTTGAGTTACTTTAAAGGTCTCCCTCCATTTCCTCAGCTCGGAGCCTGGGTCATTGCTCCACACTATCTCAGCTATTATTTTCTTCGCCACGCTTTCTATCACGTAATTCTCGCTCAACTCTCAACCCCGATGTGACGTTCGTGATTAAGACCCCTATTATTATCATGGCTGAGCCAATAAGTTGATCCCAGGTCGGCCGAACGCCTAATATGAGATAGGAAAACACGTAAGCTAAAGCCGGTACGAGAAGGCTAACGTTGCTAGCCAGATATGGCCCGAGCTCCTTAATGCTGTTAAACCAAGAGACGAAGCCCAACGCTTGTGCTAGGAGACCTACAGCTAAAGCGAGTAAAAGACCTGTAGCTGAGGGCACAAAGTAATAGTTGAAGGCTAGCAACGGTGAATCTACTATGGCAGAAATTATAGAGTAAAATGCGTTTAATTTTAAGAGATTTTCTCCACTAAGATAACGTCTGTGATACATAGTCCCTAAGGCCCATACGAAGCCGCCGAGGAGGGACAGAGTGGAACCCAAGTCGAAGTTGACGCTACCAGCTGAAACTAATGCCCCAACTATCGCCACAGACGTACCAATGGCCTGTAAAGCGGAGATTCTCTCACCTGCTATTACGCCAAGGATTATCAGGAAAGCCGGCTGTGTATAGATAAGCACCGCAGCAAGGGCGGGATTATAGCTGTACTCGACGCCTAAGTTGAGCAGAACTAAGAAGAGGGCTACGTTCAATAGGCCTGACGCGAACTGTCTCCTTCCCCAGCTAAGTCCCTTCGAGAGGAGAAGCAAAACTGAACCCCCGACGAGTAGCCTTATCTCCAAGAGCACGAAGGGACTCATGTAATCTAAGGCCAATTTAATGAGAGGATAAGTCACGCTCCAAGCGAGTACTGTGACTGCGATCCATAGGTAGCCCCTGCTCACCTGATGGGATTAAGTATGGAACTTTTGAATTCGCCCCATCTAGGCCATTAAGCGAGGAGAGAAGGTAGACTGGCGTCAATGTAACGACAGGACGTAGAGTGGAAGTTCGCTAGGCTCACTTTGACAGTTTGCGTTAATTCCTGTTTTCTGAACGAAAAGGAGAGAACTGGAAAAACGCGCTATGGAAAGGGAAGTTCGAGTCCTACACCTGACTTGAGGGCCTCAGTGTAAGCATAGTATGCGGTGAAGTTGTCCTGAGCGGATATGCCTACTGACTTAAATATTGAAGGCCTTTCTACTTTAATGCCTTTAGATATTACCTCGCCTATCTCGTAAACTTTTGGTAGTATGCCTGCCCTCTTAGGCTCAATATAATCGCCAGCCTCCTCTTCGACTGCACTAAGCGAGTCGACTAAATACGTCCTGGAACGCCTTATGGTCTCATCGTCAAGTTCCCTGGAGTCCGGGGTATGTGCCCCTATGCTCGATACGTGGAAGTCGTCCTTCAAGTACTTACCGAGAACTACGGGCTGCTTAGAGGTAGTGGTCGCATAAATCACGTCAGAATTCTTTAACAAAGTCTCTAAATCAACCGCTTCAGCGCCATATTTCCTTGCGAAGTCTATATGACTTTTCCTAGCAGTTACCAGTACCTTACCGACTTTCAGGTAGCCCAAAGCTACGCGCAAGTGATATTTAGCCTCGGTGCCCGCGCCAATAATCCCCAACGTGTCCACGGATCTACCGTAGGCCACCTCGGTAGAGAGCACGCTCGCTGCAGCGGTCCTGATGGCTGTGAGGACGGAGCCCTCGAGAATGGCCAAAGGCTGTCCGTTCTGAGTGTCGAAGAGTAGGACTAAAGCGTTAGTAGTGGGCATCCCCCTTACGACGTTCCTGGGAATTACGTTGACCACCTTGGTGACGAAGCCCCTCTCAGAGGCAGACTGCATTACAGCCCACCAGTCTCCGCTGACCCACATAACCGTCCTCTTGGGCTGGTCTACCTTGCCTTCGGAGAAGTTCACAAACGCCTCCCTGACGGCGTTGACTGCTATTTCTGGCTTTAGAACCCTCTCTATATCATTAGCCCTCAGGTACAGCAACGTCGCTCGGTGAAAAAATATCGTGAACGGTTAATTAGCCTAGATCTTCCCTATCCTAATCAAGGCTATCGCACTGATCGCTATTACACCTACGACTATCGCCACTATAAGCCAGCCGCCTAAGTCGCTGATCGGGCCAGGCTTGGCGGACGGAACGTACCAAGCCAGGAGTGTAGCTGTAACCCTCGTGTCTCCCATAGAGCCCGTGTAATTGCTCAGGACTCCGTTAAGGTAATACGCCGTAACTGGCACTGAGACGTTTCCCATCTTGAACAGGCCATGATATATTGTAGTATTCCCTTCAGTACCCATGTATTCAGTGTTGTACAGGCAAAAGGCAGATCCGTTGATGGGGAGCGGGAAGGGTCTTTCAAGGGGAGCTGAAAGGGTTACGGTTTCGGACGTGCCATTAGGATAGGTGACATTCAACGTGAAAGTTACGGTTTCGGACGTTACGTTGACTATGGTGAAGTTATAGTAGTAAAGCTCAACGCTATTCCCGTGCTGAATAGTTAGGGAATAGAAGAGCCAACTGCCAGGGACTAAAGCGGTAGTGAGAGCAAGAGCTATTAGGGCTATTAATAAGCCTTGCATCTCTCAGGACAAGCTTAATTCCCTTAGGAATTAAATCCGCGTATGGAAGAGGAGATCAGGAAGTTCTTCGAGTCCGACCTTTACGTAAGCGAGATGTTGAAGCTTTGGGACGAGGGAAGGAACTGGGCCGAGTTCGTCGATACGTTCGTGAGGAAGTACTCATTGAGTAAGAACGTCCTCGACGTTCCCTGCGGTATAGGTAGGGTTAGCCACTTCCTAAGTGAGCTCGGATACAACGTAGTAGGGGTCGACATATCAGAAAGGCTTATAAAAGAAGCCAGAGCGAGAAGTCCGAAGGTAAAGTTCGTCAAGGGCGACATGAGGAAGCTCAAGGACGTTCTAGGCAATGAGAAGTTCGATGTAGTGATAAATATATTCAACAGCCTAGGCTATTACACTGAAGAAGACGACATTGAAATATTAAGAAATCTTAAAGAGTCCTCTAATAAGTTAATTATAATAAACATAGATAATAGGGACTATGTGATTTATAATAAGCCAGAAGTGCAACACATTTATATACCCCCATATCTCGTGATCGATGTAAACGAGTTCGATCCATACACCTCGAGGCTTATAATTAAGAGGACTTATTACCTCAACGGTAAGGAGGTTGAGAAGTTCACCTTCAGCCAGAGGCTCTACAGCCTGCACGAAATAGTGAAGATCTTGAAGTGGCTTGGATTAAATATAATAGGTGTTTATAGTGGCTATAGCTTAAAGCCATTCGAGGCACTAGATCCTCAGATGACAGTAGTGGCCAGCCTGTGATGAAATTGGTCTTTGAGGTAAATGATGCCTGATGCACGTCAGGCTGATGTAACGCTTATAGATTCTCGATACCATTCTCTCTATCGTGCAGAACCTTAAGGCTAGGTCTAACCTGGTTTACGGAGGTTACGAGAAGGCACCGAACAGGGCCTTCCTGAGGGCAGTAGGGCTTTCGGATGAGGACCTAGCGAAGCCCCTCATAGGCGTCGCCGTAACCTGGGGCGAAATGGGACCGTGCAACATACACACGCTAGCTTTAGGGAACGTAGCTAAGGAAGGCGTTAGAGCGGGTGGTGGAACGCCGAGGCTCTTCGCAATTCCCCTGGTGATCGACGGAATAGCTATGGGAAGCGAGGGTATGAAGTACTCGCTGGTGAGCAGGGAAGTAATAGCTAATAGCGTGGAAATGGTGGTCAATGCACACGGCTACGACGGAATAGTTGCGATCTCAGGTTGCGACAAGACCACTCCGGGCCTGCTTATGGCGTTAGGTAGGATAAACATCCCTTCTGTCATAATGTATTCTGGGACTACTCTTCCGGGCTACTTTAAGGGGAAGCCGATAACTATCCAGGACGTTTATGAGGCTGTAGGAGCTTACAGCAAGGGGAAGATAACGGCGGAGGACTTGAGGCTAATGGAGATCAACGCGATCCCTACGGCCGGGACTTGTGGAGGGCTTTACACGGCTAACACGATGGGCATGATAACAGAAGCTCTCGGAATGGCCCTATTGGGAAGCTCGTCTCCTCCCGCTGTTGACGGTCAGAGGACTAACTACGCGTACGAGACCGGGAAGGCCGTGATGCGCGCGATTGAGCTTGGCATAAAGCCCAGGGACGTGATGACGTTTGAGGCGTTCGAGAACGCGATTACGTTGCTCATGGCCAGCGGCGGCTCTACGAACGCAGTCCTTCACTTGCTCGCAATAGCAAGAGAGGCCGGGGTCAACTTAACGCTGGACGACTTCGATAGGATAGGTAAGAGAACCCCCGAAATAGTGAACATGAAGCCTGGGGGCGAGTACGCTATGTATGACCTGCACAAAGTCGGTGGAACGCCACTCGTTTTAAAGAAGCTCGCCGAGGCAGGACTTCTGCATCTCGACGCGCTTACTATAACTGGCAAGACCTTAGGCCAGGAGCTTGAGGCCTTCAAGCTACCTAACGTGCCCCACGACCACATAGTAAGGGACGTCAAGAACCCGTTCCTGCCCTACGGCGGCATCAAGATACTTAAGGGGACCCTGGCCCCGGAGGGAGCCGTAATAAAGGTATCTGCCACATCAGTTAGGAAGCATAGGGGACCTGCTAAGGTCTTCGATTCGGAAGAAGAGGCGTTCAAGGCCGTTATTTCGGGTAAGATAGAGGAAGGAGATGTAGTAATTATAAGGTATGAAGGGCCTAAGGGAGGTCCAGGGATGAGGGAGATGCTGGCCGTTACGGCGGCTATCGCTGGCCAGGGCTTAGGCGAGAAGGTGGCCTTAGTGACGGACGGCAGGTTCTCAGGCGCTACGAGGGGAATAAGCATCGGTCACGTGGCACCAGAAGCTGCAGTAGGGGGACCAATAGCCTTAGTTCAGGACGGTGACGTTGTGAACATAGACGTCGACGCTGGCAGGATAGACCTAGAGGTCCCCCAGGATGAACTCCTGAGGAGGGCGAAGGAGTGGAAGCCGAAGCCTCCCAGGTATACTAGCGGTCTCCTAGCACAGTACGCGAGTCTGGTTTCTAGCGCGTCAGAGGGCGCAGTCCTCAAACCCAAATTATAATTTTACTTTCTTTCAGCTGTAATAATAATACTGTAAAGCATAAACTTTCAAAATAAGCTTATATTTTTCTTTTGCAGAAAACATAGCGTCATGAGGAGGACATTAAAAGCCGCAATCCTCGGTGCGACTGGATTAGTCGGAATCGAATACGTGAGGATGCTAAGCCAGCACCCCTATATAAAGCCGGCTTATTTAGCGGGCAAGGGCTCTGTAGGGCAGCCCTACGGTGAGGTAGTGAGATGGCAGACGATTGGTCAGGTCCCCAAAGAAGTAGCGGACATGATAGTGATGCCCACGGACATCAATGAGATGAAGAAGGCAGACATCGACTTAATATTTTCTCCTCTCCCCCAGGGCGCTGCAGGGCCCGTTGAGGAAGAACTCGCTAAGGCAGGATTTCCTGTGATAAGCAACTCGCCAGACCACAGGTTCGACCCAGACGTGCCCTTAATGATCCCAGAAGTCAACGGGCATACGGCGAGCTTAATTGACGTACAGAAAAAGAGGAGGGACTGGAGCGGTTTCATCGTAACTACGCCCCTCTGCACTGCCCAGGGTGCGGCTATCCCATTAGCTCCCATTTATATGAACTTCAAGATGGACGCGGCCTTCATCACTACCATGCAGTCCCTCAGCGGCGAAGGCTATCCAGGAGTGGCATCACTGGACGTGGTGGACAACATAAAGGTTTTAGGTGACGCCTACGACGCCAAGACCGTTAAGGAGATCACGAGGATCCTCAGCGAGACTAAGAGGAACGTTGAGGGCGACATAAATGAAGTGACCCTCAGCGCGACCACTCACAGGATAGCTACTATACATGGCCACTACGAAGTAGTTTACGTCACGTTTAAGGAGGACGTCAAGGTCGAGAAAGTAAAGGAGGTTATGATGAACTTTAAGGGTGAGCCCCAGGACATGAAATTGCCCACTGCACCTTCCAAGCCAATAATAATAACTGAGAAGGACAACAGACCGCAACCCTATTTCGACAGATGGGCTGGCGACATCCCTGGGATGAGTGTGGTCGTGGGGAGGCTCAAGCAAGTTAACAACAGAACCATAAGGTTTGCATCACTAATTCATAACACAGTTAGGGGCGCGGCTGGAGGCGGCATATTAGTAGCTGAGTACCTAATAGAGAAAGGCTACATACCTAAGTGACCTTTAATTATTTTGTTTTTAGCTCTTAAGTACCGACAAGCTTGACTAATTTTATCGAGCTGGCTGAGAGGAGCGGGTTCAGTAAGGATCTAGCCATATCTGTTTACAGAGCTATTAACGGCGGTTATTACTTAGACATTTACTACTCGGGGCCGCCATGTCTTGCTGTTCTAGATTCATGGCCAAGAAAATATTTCACCAGGAAGACGAAAACACTAGTAGCCGCAAAACCGGACTCGATTGACGTAGTGTACTTTTACGCATACCTCGACCTATACTCCCTGTACACGATGTCTTCCCTGATCTTGGGACGAGAAGGCTTCAGCGAAATGCTTAAGTCAGACATGAAGGAACTGAGGAAGCACATTGTAGATAACCTGGGGGACGAACCGAGGATTGAGGACGAACTGGAGTTACCAAAGGAGGCTGAAAGCCTGGGCGAAGGGCTAAGAGACAAGAGGCTGACGCTTAGCGAAGCCTCATTAGATAGCGTGCTCAACGAACTGGCGTACACGAGTAAGGTTTTTGAGAACCTCAAGCGGTCTATCCCTTGGGCGAGAGCTGTAAGCAAGGAAAGCGCGTTGAAGTCGTTATTCCTAGCGGGGTTGTTGAGCGAGTTCGTTTCTGAGGCCGAC
>CAYRZA010000008.1:0-7045 GCA_964428675.1 uncultured Desulfurococcales archaeon
TTAGCTTCAGGTAATCAAGGACTACGCGGAGCAGTAAAACTTTGTCGCACGGCGTAATTAGCAGTAGCAGATCGCCCTCTTTCAGCCCTGAGAACTTCTCCTTGAGCTCTTTCTTTAGTTGCTTGACCTCGTCGCTTTCATCGAGGGTCTTCGGAGGCAATAACAGCTCGTCTCCCTCCTTAACCACTAGTAGTGCGCCGGTAGCTCCCTTGCTTACGGCCAAATCCCTAAGCTGAGACACTCCTACTGTTTCAACTAATTTCGACTTGTTCTTCAGTATAGCCCCACTCACGACCCAGGAGATAGTTTTCAACTCATAGCACTCCGACAAAACCTCGACCTCTTCCTTGAACGCTTTGACTACTTCTTCCCCTTTCGGGGTCAGCTTCAGGCCTAGGAGCTTGTCCGATACGGCGAGACCGGAGCCCTTGAGCTTCTTTATCAGAGTCTTTGCCTGAGCTTCATGAATCGACAGGGCCTTCATCAGGTAGGGCCTGCCCATGGGGCCCTGATCGGCCAGGGTCAGTAACGCGAGGACAATTGTCGCCGTGTCGAATGTGGGCCTTACGCCCCGCCTCGGAGTCGTGAGCTCTTCTAGGTTCTTCAAGGCCTCACTTAAGTTTACCATTTTAATTCCTGTTCAGCTGTGTGCTATAAATGAGTAAAAATAAGAGCCTTCTCTGCCTTCTCGATTTCTC
Source organism: uncultured Desulfurococcales archaeon (assembly GCA_964428675.1). Taxonomy (GTDB): domain Archaea; phylum Thermoproteota; class Thermoprotei_A; order Sulfolobales; family Sulfolobaceae; genus Acd1. The sequence goes on from CAYRZA010000008.1 coordinate 699, forward strand.
GAGAGAGGAGCTAGAACAATTCATACGCGTTTCTTTCCTCATGAAGGACTTCGTTAAGGCGAATTCTGTCCCCCACCCGCTTTCCGGGAAGGTCGTAGCTCTGCTCTTCGAGAAGCCGAGCACTAGGACTAGGGTAAGCGTTGAGGCCGCTGTAAGCCTTCTTGGGGGCCATCCGATAGTGCTCAACAGGAACGACCTACAGCTGAGCAGGGGAGAGCCTATTGAGGACACGGCGAGAGTCCTCGGCAGGATGGTGTCGGCGATAGGGGCTAGGGTGCTCTCTCATACCACTTTAGAGAAGCTGGACAAGTACTCAGGAGTTCCCGTGGTGAACCTGTTGAGCGACCTCTCCCACCCGCTTCAAGCGCTTACCGATTACATGACAGTTCTAGAGAAGTTCGGCAAGTACGAGACGATAGCCTTCGTAGGCGACGGATCAGATAATGTGTTGGTCAGCCTAATGGCCTTCGCAGCAGTTATGGGCCTCAGGATTAGGGTTGCGAGCCCTAAGTCCTTAAGGCCCAGGCCAGAAATAATGAAGAGGATAGAGGAGAGAGCTGAGGAGAGCGACGCCGTAATAGAGTTCTACGAAGACCCTTACGACGCGGTTAAGGGGGTTAGGGTTGTGTATACCGACGTATGGGTTAGCATGGGTCAAGAAGAAATCGCGGAGAAGAAAAAGAAGGAACTCTCTAACTACAGGGTGACGAGGGACTTAATGCTTTACGCTTCGAGGGACGCCATATTCATGCATTGCTTGCCTGCAGTGAGGGGAGAGGAAGTGGAAGCAGATGTCATAGACGGTCCGCAGAGCGCAGTGTGGGACCAAGCGGAGAACAGGCTTTATACCGCCATGTCAGTGTTCTCCCTGCTTGTTAAGAAATGAGAGAATGTCCTTCTGGGCGACGACCTTTTTAACGCTTTCCACGCCGAATAAGTCCACCTTTAGTTCCAGGTTGTTGCTCACGTATTCGAGCGCTTTTCTGAGGTCGTCCGTCTTGTAGACCAGATTGTTAAACGCTCTCCTGACGGTCTCCCTAATGTGCCAGTTCCCTACGGGCGCGAAGTAGTCCTTGGTCACTTCCCTTATTATCACGAAACCCGCCTGCTTTCTAATCCTATACATGTGCTCGAGGACGGCCAGCCTAGCGGCCATGTAACCTCCGTCGAGCATCTCGTACTCTCCCCAGAAGTTCTCGTAGAGGTCTACCACTACTGGCTCCTTGGCCCACAGGGACATAGGGTGCCAGATCTCGACCCAAACGCCCTTATACTTGGAGGGAAAGAGAACGACGAAGAACCTGTTGCCTAAATAGGACATGTAGTAGACCCCGATTTCGTCTATCTCCTCGAACTCTCTAACCGCGTTCAGCAGGAACTTGCCCAAGGCGGAGTCCGTCGCCGTTATGGCCCAGCGGGTCGGCACTAACTTCCTGTTCTTCTTGAGCCCAAGAAGGCCGAGGGATAGCGCGGGAATTATCGTGTATACGTCTTCTCCGCTCTTGTAGAGCTCTACTATAGCTTCCTCGGCCTTCACGTCGTCGAATGTTAGGGACTCCAGCTTCCTCGGCACTTTAGGGTTTTCTACGACCGCTATGTCCTGGGCCTCCATTGAAGGTCCCCTCGGCATCAAGACGCCGTCGAATCTCAGCTTAGGTAAGACCTTCGAGCTCGACTTGACCTCAAGTTGTACTGGTTCAGTCGAAACGGAAGCAAGCGAGATCTCCTTTTCGTAGAGCTTCCAGGGTTCGTCTACCCTGACCTTATTCACGTTAACGGAAACTAAAGAGGAGCGTAATTCTATTATTTCGTTGAGGCTTCTCCTTCCCCACCAGCCTTTCGGGTTCTCGTACTCTTTCGCCTCATTCCCCGTGACTTCCGGCGGAACTCCTACGAATACCCTTACGTACGGATAACCGCTCTCCCCAACGACTGCGCTCGGAGGGGTAGAGCCACTTATCTCGTTCTTGTCAGCTATAGCGGTAGCAACCCTAACCAGAGACCTAAACCTGGCCATTATGGGACAAGAGGGTAGGCCGCAGAGTAATTTGTGACCCTTACACTTAACGCAGAGCTCTGCAGGGATTCTTCGCAATTCCCAGCTTCCTCTCGATATACCACGATATAATACTTAATTTCGCTTTTGTAGTTAGACCGACAGGTTTAGGTCTCACTCTGCCTTTCCTTAACGCCTCTAGCACGTCCTCCGGTGTGGGTTCGGAATCAATCAGGTTGTAAGCCGAGCCTAGGGATTCCTTGACGTGGGAGTCCGAGTTGGCCAGTCCGATTTTGTTATACTCTTCGGCAACGCCAACCGCCTTCCTGTTGGCCCAACCAGGAGCCTTTGAGTTATATACTTCTATAAATTTTATCCTGCTAATGTAACGAAAGATGACGTCGCCTATGCCGTCCCTAGTCACGTCGAACGGGTGGGAAGGGAAGAGAACGCAGGAGTTCTGATCTGCGTAATCCAGGAGCTCCTCAAGCCTTCGAGGCGGACTGGGCGGGAAATCGCAAATAATAACGACATGGCCGTACTCAGTGGTCACCTCTTGGCCGAGCAAAGCCCTACCTTTAACCAGCTCGGCACCCCTAGAAGTATCATGGTCTGTTATAGCAATTAAGTCTAGACCTACACTCTTGGAGTACTCCACTAAAAACTCGGGCCTTTCCTTTCCGTCACTGAAACAAGAGTGGACGTGTAGGTCGACCTTTATCATACGTAACCTAACTCCTTCATGAGCTCGAGGGTCAGTATGGTTATCCCAGCGGCTCCTCTCACTAGGTTGTCCCCGAGGGCGACCATCCTTAACACTCCTCCCTCATGCCTGAACCTGCCAACCGTAACAGCCATTCCGTTCTCGTTACTCACGTCGAGCAGTGGTTGAGGCCTGTCCTCCTCCTCTCTGACTATTACCGGCCTCTTAGGCGCTGTGGGCAAGTTCTTGATCTGAGGCAACGACCTGAAGTTCCTTAGGGTTTCCTTTACTTCGTCGAGGTTTACTTTCTCATCGCCGGTCACAATATTAATTATAGCCATGTGGCCTATCCTGGTGGGAACTCTCGTCGACGTCACGCTGGCGTTTATGTTCTCGTAGACTAGCTTCCCGTTCTCTATCCTCCCTTCGAGTTTCGTCAATTCTCTAGCTATCTTATCCTCCTCCCCCTTGATGTAGGGGATGACGTTGCTCTCTATACTCATGAAAGCTACCCCGTTGTACCCTGCACCGCTAACGGCCTGTAACGTAGTAATTATCACCCTTTTTCCCCTGACCAAGTCGAGGATCGGCTTAAGGGGCAGGGAGATGATGGCAGCGGTGCAGTTGGGGTTCTTCACTAGCAGTCCGGGCCAACCTTTCCTCTCCTTCTGATATTTCAAGAGCTCTAGGTGCTCCCAATTGACCTCCGGGTTTATTAGGGGGACATCGGGGTCCATTCTGAATGGGCTGGCGTTCGAAATCACGATCTTACCTTTCTTGACCAAGTCCAGCTCTATGGACTCGGCGATCTCGTTCGGTAGTGCTGAGAGTACGACGTCAACGTCTTTATGGTCTTCGTAATCGGTCGAGACCACCTTCAGGTCGGCGACCTCTTCTGGTATGTCGCCCGGCTCTATCCACTTTACAGCCTCCTTGTACTTTTTCCCTATTTTGCTCGGCGACGCGCTCACCTTTACCAATTCGAAGTATGGGTGTTCGGCTAACATTCTCACCATTTTTTGACCTACCATTCCCGTAGCTCCCAGCAGTGAAACCCTCAGCTTGTCCACTTTACAACCACCTCATGAAGCTCTTGTGCCAGTTTGTCTGAGACCTCTTTTTCGGCTATAAACGTTAAGCTTACCCTCTTCATCCCTCTGGCAACGAAAATCGGGTTGAAAACTGACGCGGAGGACAACACCTTGCTAGCCACTTCAGGTCTTTGAAGCCCGCATCCCACCACGCTGACCGCACCGATGTCCCTGACCTCAACGTCAGTTACCAGGTTTTTCAGCTCGCTCAGCCTCTCAACCAGCTTACTGGCGTCGTCCGAGTTAACCACGAGCTGAATGCTGGTCTCGCTAGCAGGCTGGCTCATAGCGACTATGTTAACGTTGGCCTTCTGGGCTTCTGAAAGAATAGTAGCGGCTGAACCGATTCTTCCCACCATCCTAGCGCTCTCCACATCGACTAACTTTAGGTTCTCGACTACGGCGACCCCCTTCAGCATGTCAAGCGGAGTGCAGAGGCCCACAACTTCAGTATAGCCCTCCTCGTAGAGGCCCTCTACTATCACTCTGATGTCGGTTCCGAACAACGGGTCGAAAGTCCTCGGGTGAAGCCTTTTAGCTCCCAGTTGCGAGAGCTCTATTGCCTCCTCTAAGGAGAGCCTAGGGATTGTCTTGGCGTTCTTGAACTTCCTAGGATCGCCGGTCATTATTCCTGGGACTTCAGTTATCAGCCTGACTTCCTTTATCCCTAAAGCTTTAGCTATTACAGTAGCCGAGTAATCACTTCCTCCTCTACCAACTGTAGTGAACTTTCCATCAATTGACTTACCTATGAAACCCGGTAATACAACTATTTTCGATTTAGTTCTTTCTAATATTTTTATCACATTTCCTCTCGTCTCCTCGAGTAGCACATTGGCCTCGCCATAGGTCGAATCGGTTATGAGAGGGGGTTCAGTTACGCCGGTAGCGTCGAGTCCGTTGCTCCTCAGGAAGCTGGCCATGAGTACCGAGGCCATCCTCTCTCCGAACGACACGACGTAGTCCCTTATCCTCGGCGTGGACTCCTCTAGGACCTTAATTGACCAGGCTGCCTTAGCCAGGTCGTCAGCGACTTTGGAAAGTTGCTGAAACCCCTCCTCAAATGCCCTACCGTTAGCCAGTTTGGACAAGAGAGTGAAATACCTATCGACCAGATCGGACACGATCTCTGTCGACCTATCGTGGTTAATCGAGGCCTCGATGAGCTCGTTAGTCGCGTTCTTTATTGCTGAAACTACTACTATTAGTCTGTCTTCTTTCTCTTGATATTTCTTTATTTTTTGGAGAATTAGCTGGTAGTCTTTCTCGTCCTTCTGTATAGATCCACCTATCTTGATTACGATCACTTAGAGGTCACCTAGGATGACTTTGTCGACGTGCTCCGGGTTGACTAAAATCCTTCTGGCTTCGGCCTTTGTCATGCTTTCAGGGTCCTTTAATGCGTGTCCAGTCAGTATCATGACCGTTACCTGGTTTTCGTCTATCAACCCCCTCTCCAGGAGCTTCTTATAGCCTGCCAGGGAGGCCGCTGAGGCGGGCTCTACGCCTATGCCCTCAGTTCTGGCCAGTTCGCGCTGCGCCTCGAGAATCTCGTTGTCGGATACGGCTATTGCGACCCCCTTAGACTCCTTAATGGCTTTAATCGCCTTCCTCCAGTTGACCGGCTTACCTATCCTTATAGCAGTAGCGATCGTTTCTGGATTGTCGACGAAGTCGGGCCTGTCAAGCCCCTTTTCGAACGCCTTGGCTATGGGAGCTGCACCCTCTGCCTGGACCCCTATCATTTTTGGCACTCTATCTATAACTCCTGACTCGTAAAGCTCATGAAAGCCCTTCCATATAGCGTATATGTTGCCCGCGTTGCCGACAGGCACGATTACGTTGTCGGGCACTCCTATTTCCTCGTAGATTTCGAATGCTATAGTTTTCTGTCCCTCTAATCTCCACGGGTTGAACGAGTTGAGCGGGTAGACGATTCTGTGTTCCTTGTAGAGTTTCATTACACTGCTAAGCGCGACGTCGAAGTTGCTCTCTATTTCAATTATCGTTGCGCCATAAAGTATAGACTGGGCCAGCTTTCCGATAGCGACTTTCCCCTTAGGTAGAACTATGTAGCTCTTGAGCCCTGCTCTGCTCGCGTAAGCGGCAGCAGAGGCAGCGGTGTTCCCCGTAGAGGCGGCTACAACCACTTTGTAGTTAAGGGAGGCAGCGGCACTCACCGCAACCGTCATTCCTCTGTCTTTAAAGCTTCCAGTCGGGTTTGCCCCCTCGAACTTGTAATATGCCCCCCTGAACCTCCTCGACTTAATGAGCGGTGTACCCCCTTCGTTCAGCGTAACCACTTTCTCATATTTTCCTGGAATCAATTGCTTATATCGCCAGACTCCTTTACCTTTAAATTCTGCAAAATTAATCCTCTTATGTTTTACTATGATTTCCAATAACCCGCCACACTTAGGGCACATTATTAAGTTCTGATCTAGCTCAAATTCGGCTCCACAATCTAGACATTTTAAGTATTCTTCTTTGCTGTTTCCAACAATAATTCACCAGCCGAGTAATACGAAAACCTACCAGTAAAAAAGCTTTACAACTC